>JAKOVA010000141.1 GCA_029782335.1 Actinomycetes bacterium
TGTTGGGCGACACAACCCATTTCCGAGTCAGCGCGCGCGCCGGTAGTGCATGGCAACCGCGCCGCAGCGGAGCGGCTTCGCCGAGACCAGATCGAGCCGTCGCGTGCCAGGGAGCCCGCTCTGGTACAGGGTCGGGCCGTGGCCGGCGATCCTGGGGTGGACGAGGAACTTGTACTCGTCGATCAGATCCAGCCGGTCCAGCTCGGTCGCGAGCTTGCCGCTGCCGAGGAGCACGCCGGCCGGTGTCGCGTCCTTGAGCTTCTGCACGCCCGAGCGCAGGTCGTCGGCGATGTGGTGGCTGTTGGTCCACGGGAAGTTCGATCGCGTCGAGGACACCACATACTTCGGCTTGGCCTCCAGCTTGACCGCCCACTCGCGCATCGCCGGCGGTGCTTCCGCTTCGCCGCGGGCGACCGCCGGCCAGTAGCTCTCCATCATCTCGTAGGTGACGCGGCCCCACAGCATCGCCCCGCCCTCGTCCATGAGGCAGGTGAAGAACGCGTGTGTCTCGTCGTCGGCGATTCCTTCCCGGTGATCAACGCAGCCGTCCAGCGCGACGTTGATGCTGAAGGTCAAGAGTCCCACGATGTCCTCCGTTCGAGGTACGCGACGAGCCGCTCGCCGTCTGGCTCCGAGGGCACGCGCCCGATTCGCGAGGGGATCACCGTGGGGCGCCTAACGTCTAACTCAGGCCGCGGCCCATCAGGGCCGTTGCACCTGCAGCGAAGAGTTCGCTGCCAGCGTTCAGCACTTTGCTTCGACATGCTTCTTGAAGCGATCGAGTATGGCCTGCCAGCCTTCGCGCTGCTGCTCGATGGAGTGCGTCTCCTCGCTATCAAAGGAAACTCGAACAGAGACGCCGCCGGCACCCTCGCTGAACTCGACCGTAGCCGTACGATCACCGAACGAGTATTCAATGAGGCTGTTTGGCACGACCCTTGTGTACGTTCCCTCGAAGTCAAACCCAAAGCTGCCGTCCTTCGCCTCCATGCGCGAACAGAATGAACCCCCTGGCCTTAGATCTACAGTGGACCTGGTTGTGTGCCAATCGTCCGATGCTGCGTTCCACTGAACGATGTCATCAGGGCTTGTGTAGGCCTTCCACACCAACGCGATCGGAGCCCTGACCGTAGCTTCTACCGTGATCTTCATGATTGCTCCCGCATTTCCATGGCCGCTAACGTTCGAGTTAGGCCGCACCGCTACTGCCAGCCCGATGGAAGAGTGCCGCCAACAGCGCCGCGGCGATGGGGAAGAGTACGGCATAGCCAATGATGCCAATGTTGCGGACCTGCATGTTGGCCAGCGGAACACCCAAGAGGCCGACGAGGGCGAGCACAGCACTGACGACCAAGAGTACGCGAGCCGCGCGCGCAAGACCTGCACCCCGTACTGCGGGCGCCGCGCACAGAGCACCGAGTGGAAAGAAGATGTCCCACGCCAGTATGTCGAGGGCGTAGGCGAAGGAAGGCCACTGGAACGAAAAGACCAAATGGTGCCAAGGTCCGCCGAAGGCTGGATGACGGCTCAGCAGCAGGACAGAGAAGTGAACCAGACAGGTGACGACAGCGCAAAGGCTCAAGAACACCACACCTAGCAAAGCCAGCGATCGATGCTCAGGAGTCGATGCAGCATGTAGTGCCACAGCGAGCGCGACCATCGCCGGCGCGATGGCGAGGATGAGGACCTCCATAAGCGTGAACCAAGGCTCTTGAATTTGACGGTCTGGCGAGGGCAACGTCAGAAGGCCGACCGACAGAACTGCGACGTACACAGCGCACAGGAGCGCCACCGCGGCTCCCGAAATCAGCCCAAGGCGCAAGGCCAGGCCCGATGTGGCTCCGTGCATGGCGAGCGACACGGCCGGTATTCGTGCGGCCTAGCGTTTGAGCAGAGGCGCGAGCGTCGGGATGGCGCCTGGCCCGCCGGATGGGTGATGTACCACTCCAGGAGGCGGGCCAAGTGCCATGCCGGTGCGAGTCGGCTCCAGAGAAGGGTTAGCCGCCTCCATTCGCGCCGTACTTTGTATTGGCGGCTCCGAGAAGCTCGGTTAGTAGGTCAATGTGCTTCTTCACGTCGCCTTTGGAGAGGCGGATGCGATATCGACTCCATCGGTCGTCATAGTCCATGACGTCGAGCCCCGCCGCTTCCAGCTTCTGTTCGATTTGCTCATCCTTATCAAGCCTGGGTTCAACGCGGATGTAGTTCTTCTTCGGACGGAAGACAACGAAGTTGTCGGCTTGGCCTTGACGTGCCAGGCCGATGTAGAACTTGTTGTACTTGAGCTCAAGGTTTGGGTCGAATTGCTTCACGATTTCAAGGAGCTCGTCCGCCATGGCAACCGTGGACTTGGAGCCTCTGACTTCCCAGTACGGGCGGTCCGTCGCTTCATGGACTTCCTCGTCCTCATCGACGAGCCCCAGTTGGACCTGATCTAGGACAGTCGTAAAGACTAGGGAAACCGTACTGCCGAACTGAACGGCACGCATCTGGATCGCGACGAGCGGAATGGTTCCGTTGAAGAGCGAAATCACATTCAGAAATCGACTGGTGATTTCCTCCGCGACGATCACGGCTGTGTGGTCGTACTGTGGGTATCGCTTGCGCTCGATGTCCCAGTACTCGATCGTTCGAATGATGTGCGACTCATCTGTCTTGCCAAGCTGAATTTCGACCTCGTAGCGTCGGTTTCCTTCTGCTTGCTGCAGCAGTAGATCGAGTCGTCCGGCGCGCGGCTGGTTGCGCTCCTTGTCCTTGAGGATCACATCGCCGAGGCCAAGAATCGTCGGGTCCTCTGCAATGCGATCCTGCACCCACTTCTCCGACAACGAGGCGTGGCCCTTGATGGAGAGAGGAGTGAGCTTTTCGTACTTGAGGTTCATGGTTGCACCAGGGCGCTAGAGGCGGCTAACGCCTGAATTAAGCCGCGCCACGAAGTGGCGTCGGCTCGAATGCATTGTTATCCCGCCTCACAGCGACGCTCCGACGGCTTTCAGTCTGTCTGAGTACACACCTATCCGCATGCCGCCGGGTGCGGCTGCACGTAGATACTTGCCAATTGAGTTAATGTTATTGGCGCCGATCTCGAGGCCCGAGTTCGTGCATGCCGGCCCTGTGACAACAGCACGCACCTTGGCGTTCATAACCTTTCGCGAACCTTCGCTGTTATGGGCGATGCAGTTTCGGATCGCATGTGCTGCATCGACCAGAGCCGCGTCCGATACTGAGAGGGCGGAGAACGCCTTCTCATGAGTTGGCGCGAGCCACTCTTTGGCCTTTACCCTCATGGCAGCGACATCTCTAAATGTGACGTTCCAGCTGGTTGGATCAAGAAGCATGGACAGTTGAGCGGACGCAATGTGCTTGGGGCCGCTGAAGCTGGTGTGCGACGCGTGCCAAGGGGAATACTTTTCGCTTATGGAGTTCTTGATCTTTGATTCGATATTAAAGAGATACGTCTTGTTACTGTTGTTTATGTAGCCATGGAATAGATCTGAGACTAGGCACTCAAATTCCACATAGATTGAAGCAAGATAGTTCTCGCACAGAAAATTTAGATCGGAAAGCTCTGTTGGAGTGCCCATCACATGCACAACCAAGCGATCGAACCATGCTCGTTTGGCATCGATGCGGCCGGAAAAGTCGGAGATGATCTTCTTAGTATTGATCTTATTCACGAGAACTCGGCTGTGTTCGGTGGCGGGCTAACGTTTGAGCTCACCCGCCTGCGGAAGATGGCGAAGCCAGCCGTAGCAGGCCGGGTGCGGCGAAGGGTTAGCCGTCATCTGCGTCTGGGCAACCTGAGCGGGTTGGCAACCCGCCAATCATTGTGGTTGGGAAAGTGGTCGATGTAGTACTCGAGTGCGCCAAGGGCGAAGTTGCGGAACTTGGGATCATTCCAAAGTGCCACAATCTTCCAACGAGGCTCGCGATCCGCTTGACGCGTGCGTTCGTAGATCCAGCCTTGATAGGCACCCGCGGTTCACTGAAGAGCCCGACATGGTGAAGAGCACAAGTGACGAAATCGGCCCGGACGACCCGATCTTTTCCGAGGGTCCGAACATTTTCAGCGCACCGCCGCGGCTTCGCGCGGCGCCACCGCCGCCCAGCGACGACCAGCCGCCACTCCGGCCACCGATGTCGCCCGAGGACCTCGCGCAGCGGTACGAGATGCAGAAGCTGCTGAAGGCCGCGATCCTCGGGCGCTGAAGTTGGTAAAGGCGGCCCGCATCGCGCGGGCCGTATCGAAGCTATCGGTTCGCGCTGCTGACTAGCGCTTGTAGCGACGCCATGCCGCCGCACCGGCAAGGCCAATACTGAGAAGCGCTATGGTTCCGGGCGCGGGGACGGCGGCGGACTCGGTGAAGGATTCAGTCGCTCCATGCGCACTAAAAGAAAGTATACCCGGCGTTAGCGAAAGATACTCTGCGTAATGAAAGCCAATAAAGTCGAAGTCAGCTAGCGGCGGTGGACTGAGCGGCAAGTCGTCGCTTGAGAACGCCGTTTCGGACACGTCCGAGAGATGGAGTTGGACCTGAGTGAGGCCGCCAGCGCTGTAAACGTCGTAAGTGTCTTCGGAGGTGGGAAAAGAGGCGTCGCCCACAGTTATCCGAACGTTGTCGCTCGAGAAAACCGTAGTACCTCCCACGTCCACGGTCAGACCATAGGGGGCCCCGACTGAGTAGTAAAGACCGTATGCCGGGTCGAATGCAGCATCGGTCGCACTCGAATCGAATGTATAGGTCACCGTGAACGGCGCACCGGCTTCGATGCCGGCGGGTGGCGTACCGTCGACTTGGAAAAGCGTTCCAGAGAACGTGAAGGTCAAAGGCGCGGCGTTCGGCGCAGACGCGCATATGGACGCAAGAGCGAGAAGCGCGAGAATGCGACTCAAGATCATGACGGACTCCTCGGCATCGGTCGCTAGCGATAGAGCAAGGTTCGTGCCACCCTAAGAATTCCGTGGAAATTCAATAACGCTGGGAGCGCGCGGCCTTGTCGGTGTAAAAAAAACCGACGTAATGCACGAGGCGCGCGTCCTGGGGCCGCGCTTTTCGGCGTGCAAGTGCGGCCGAACGCCTAAGCTAACCGGCCCGCCGCCACCGGCGCTCACGCGAGGCCAAGCACCGCCTCGGCGGGTCCCGTTGACCGCGTGGTTGGGCCGTTTCATCGACTTTCACAACAGGTCAACGAACGGCCGCAAGGCCGCCTATCGCTCATCTGAGCGGCGGCATAGCGTTGTTTGAAGCCAGGATCTGAATATACGCCTCGAGCTCGCCCTTGCTGGGAGGATCCACTCGCAACAATTGCTCAAGCTGCACGCGAGCCTTCACGTGTTGTTGCTGAAACAAACTCGCTTTCATGGACCAGAAGAGGGCAACTCGGTTGTTTGGTTCCGTTTGCAGGCGCCGCTCACATTCCTGAACGAGTTCGTTGATCAGATTCCTGTCAAAGAGCGCCTGCAGCTGCCGCTGTTGGCGTTCCTGACCGCGTTCAAGAATTATCTTTCGAAAGCTCATGGCACTTCCGATCATTCTGAGCGCCAAGTAGGCGACAACAACGTACACCAGAGTCGCAAGAAGCAGATGTTGCCGAACAAGGATATCGAGGATCTCTCGTAACAAGCTCAGGCTACTGTCCAAGAGGAACGCTCCAATATGGTGTTAGCGCATATAGAGATAAAGATGATCGATGTAGTACAGCGTTGCAAGAAGCAAGAAGATGGAGCCGGAGATAACGGCTCGTAGAAAACAGAAGGAGAGCGTCCGCCGGATGACCGGACTGTCAAAAAAATCTTCTTCACCTCCGAGAAAACCACCATCAAGATAGACACCAAGGGCTTCAAGATTCAGCGTGAAATTCCAGCGACGCCCGCTTATGATCGCCTGCTCAAGGCTCGTCGTAGCAGGTCCGGGTTGTGCCCTTCGCCAATCCACTTCAGCCATTAGGAGGGAGAGCGCTATCGAGGCGTCGTACCGACGCAATTCTGCACGCATTAGGATTCGAGATATGCTAATAGAGAGAAGTAGTGCGAAAGCAAGATCGATAACGCCATGCGGCAAGTTGACGGGCAGTAGGTCGAAGAGCCCGTGCACGAGGAAGCGATACTCCGCCACGAGCCAGGCGATGGTCTTAAACAGCGTGCGAATAGTCGGTGCTGCCAGGTCAAGTTGATCGATTGTCCAGTCATAGCATTGCCGAAGAAATACAATGTTCTGCACATGGCTCGATAGGCCGAAGCCTCCAAGCAAGGCTGACAGTGGCGGCCAGACCGATTTTAGGCGGCGCCAAGAGGGCCGTTTCGATAGACGTTGCATGTGAGGCGAGATTCTGAGGTCGCCATATCTACAGGCAACCAACGACAGCGCTGTGAGCGATTGCGGAGCGAGGTAAAGACCCAACGTGTTTTGGTTCTTGGCGCGCAGCCGAATAAATCCGGATCTACCGACGTAACCTGTCCACACCCCCACATGGATGTGCTCGTCGCCGCAGGACCTTTCTCCACCATTGCGCCTCCGTATCGGACGTAACGCCAGGGCAACCTCGGCTCTGCGGCGCTGCCGGCGCTCTTCGACCCCGCGCCCCTCATTCGCAGGCCGAAATGATCCAAGGCGCCGCCGAATAACCCGGACACCCACCGCCGTGCGGCGCGCGCCAATCGCGGCCGCCGGCCCCCTTCGGTTTTCGGAGCAACAAATAAACGGCCGGCAAAGGGCGCGCGCCAGCCCAGACTTAATCTATTTTGCATAGTTCTTCTGCACGTGGCCAGTAGTACCGCCGGACGAAGCGCGAAGGCCGGATGCTGTGTAGATATATGGGCGCCATGCGCCCCGTTGTCTGCCCTCAATCGCCGAAGGCCTCGTCTCGATCCGGCAACGGCCCGGGATCTCCCGGGCTGCTTGCCCGTCTACGCGAGCGCATCCGCTACCTGCACTACAGCCTGCGCACCGAGCAGGCGTATGTCTGCTGGGCTCGGGCCTTCGTCCGGTATCACGGCATGCGCCACCCGCGCGCCCTCGGCCAGGGCGAAGTCGAGCAATTCCTCGCTCACCTGGCCAACGAACGGCACGCCTCGGTCTCGACTCACAAGCAGGCCTTGCGCGCGCTGCTGTTCCTCTATCGAGAGGTTCTGGGCGAGGAGTTGCCCTGGATGCAGAACTTGGGCCGTCCGAAGTCCAGGGTACGTGTGCCCACGGTGCTGTCGCGCGAGGAGGTAGCGCGTCTCTTGGCCGCGATCGACGGCGCCCCTGGCGTGATCGCACGTACCCTGTATGGGACGGGCATGCGCCTGCTCGAATGCCTTCGGCTGCGGACCAAGGACGTCGACTTCGACCGATCAACCGCCCCCGATCCCAGCCCGAACCACCCCCGACCGATCCCACAGGTTCGGCACCACCTCCGACGAATAGCCCGACACGAAGTCCTTCATCTCCCCGGTCTGGGCATCGAACACATGCCGCCGCACCTCCCCGATGTTCCCGCCGTAGACGTGGATGCTGATCGACGGCTGGTCGGCCAGCGCGTTGGCCACGACGTGGATGTCGCCGATCGTCGGCGACACCGCGTCGACCTCGCCGGGGTGCAGGATCTCCTCGCCGCCGTGCGGCACGAGGCGGCCGTCGTCGGTGCGCCGGTAGCGCTGGCAGCGCTCGGCGCCTCGCAGCATGCCGATCAGTCCCCAGACCGTGTGGTCGTGGATCGGCGTGTGCTGGCCCGGGCCCCAGACGAAGCTCACCACCGAGAAGCGCTCGAGCGGGTCGGCGTGCAGCAGGAACTGCCGGTAGAACTGCGGATCGGGCCGGGCGAACGGCTCGGGCAGCCAGTCGTCGCGCGCGACCAGTTGCGCGAGCAGGCGCCGTCCCTCGACGATCAGTGTCGCCTCGTCGGCACTGGCTTCGACGAGCCGCGTCATCGCGACGACGAAGTCGCGCAGCGGCGCGATCGGGTCCTGGGGTGCACTCATCGGTCGTCCTCCTCGATGCGGGCCCGTCCGCCGGCGGCGCCCGCAACCCGGCGCGCTCGCTCGCGCAACTCGCGATCGTGCTCGCCGAGCGCCGGCGCGCGCGTGTCCACCGGCACCGCGGCGCCGTCGATGCGCACCGGGCAGACGAACGTGCGCGTGTCGGTGCCGCCGGGCATCGTCATCGGCTGCACCAGCCCGAGGTGCTGCGCCTGCGGGTCGGCCAGCGCCTCGGCGTAGCCGTTGATCGGCGCGCCCGGCACGCCGGCCTTGGCGAAGCGCGCCAGCCAGTCGCCGGCATCCGCGTCGGCGAAGCGCGCTTCGAGCAGGTCCTTCAATTCGGCCTGGTGCGCGGCGCGCAGCGTCGTCGACGCGAAGCGCTCGTCGGCGAGCAGCTCGGGCATCGCGACCACCTCGCACACCGCGCGCCACAGCCGGTCGTTGCCGGCGGCGATTGCGAACCAGCCGTCGCGCGCGCGGTAGGCCTGGTAGGGCGCGTTGCGCGGGTGCGCGGAACCCAGCTTGCGCGGGTTGCGGCCGGTGCCGAAATACTCGCTGGTCTGCAGCGCGGCGATCGCCAGCGTGGTCGCGAACATCGGCACGTCGAGCTGGCCGCCGGGGCCGCCGGCGCGCACGCGCGCGATCATCGCGGCGATCGAGAACGCGCCGTACAGGCCCGCAGTGAAGTCGGCCAGCGGCACGCCGCACTTCACCGGCGCGCCGTCGGGCTCGCCGGTCACGCTCATCACGCCGGCGGCGGCCTGGATCGTCAGGTCGAAGCCGCCCTCGCCCGCGCGCGGGCCGCTCTGGCCGTAGGCCGAGATCGAGCAATAGACGAGGCCCGGCTTGCGCGGGCCGAACCAGTCCCAGCCCAGGCCCAGCCGCTGCATCACGCCGGGGCGGTTGTTCTCCACCAGCACGTCGGCGTCGAGCACCAGCGCACGCGCGACGTCGCGATCGGCGGGGTCCTTCAGGTCGAGCACCAGCGAGCGCTTGCCGCGATTGAGCGACGCGAAGTTCTCGGAGAAGCCGTTGCGGATCGGCGGCCAGTGGCGCAGCCCGTCGCCCTCGCGCGGCTCGACCTTGATCACCTCGGCGCCGAAGTCGGCCAGCAGCATCCCACAGAACGGGCCCGCGGCCACCTGGCAGAACTCGACGACGCGCACGCCGGCCAGCGGCAGCGACTCGCGGGCGTTCATTGTGCGGTCTCCGCGGCCGGCTCGGCTCCGAGCGCCGCATCGCGCAGCGCCTGCGCGATCTCCTTCTCGCGGTCGTTCTCGGCGCGCAGCCGCGCGAGGTCGGCGGCGGTCAGCCCTTCGAGGTTGCGGTAGTCGCGCTTCCAGCTTGCATCGGCGCTCCAGCGCAGCGGCGACTGCATCGTCGTGCGCGGCCCCGGCGCCGATTCGAGCAGCCTCAGCGCGAGCTCGAGCGTGACCGCCTGCGACTCGGGGTCGCGCGGCCGGCCGGCTGCGTTGCCGAGCGGGAAGTCGCTGAACAGCAAGCGCGGCACGCCGCAGTGCTCGACGATGTCTTTCGCGGCGCCCATCACGACGGTGGCGATGCCGTTGCGCTCGAGGTGCCGCGCGACCAGCGACAGCGTCTGGTGGCACACCGGGCAGTTCGGCACGAGGACCGCGGCGTCGACGCCGTCCTCCTGGCAGCGCGCGAGGATCTCGGGCGCGTCCACGTCGATCGTGTGGCGCTGGCTTCGGTTGGTGGGTGCGCCGTGGAAGCGCGGCGCCAGTTCGCCAACGCGCCCGGCGCGCACCGCCGCGCGCAGCGCCGGCAGCGGAAACCACGCGCCCGAATCGTCCAGGTCTGCGTGCCGGCGGTCGATGCCGACGTGCGCGATGCGCAGGTCGTGGTCGCGGGCGGTGTCGCCGGAGTAGACGCGATAGAACTTCGCCGCGGCGTTGTACGGGGCGCCGTTGCCCTGCGGCCCCTTGTCGGGCTGGTACGGCGCGGCGGTGGTCACGATCGTGACGCGGCTGCGCGCCAGCGGCTTGCGCAGCGGCTGGAACGGCACGTGGAGGTAGTGCGCGTAGACGTAGGGGTTGTCGTAGCCGAGCGCGAGATACCAATCGCGCGTGCGCCGGATGTAGTCGATCGGGGCGTCGTCGGGCGGGGCGAACTCGAGGTCGTCGCGGTCGCCAAGGTCGTCGCGGTCGCCGAGGTCGTCGCGATCGGCGGGACCGGCGCGTTCGGGCTGGGGCATCTGTCCTCCGGAAAGGGGCGCGTGTCGTCGGGGTCTCGACCCCGAGTTTAGGCCGGGCGCACGCGGCCCGGACCGCCGGCGCCTTCGCTAGGCCTTGCCCAGCGTCCCGAAATCCGGCCTTTCCAGCAGCCAGGAGACCAGGCAGCCGGCAACCAGCCCCCAGAACGCCGCGCCGACGTTCAGGATCGCGATGTCGGCGACGGTGACCACGAAGGTCACCAGCGCGCCCAGCGTGAAGCGGCCACCGCCGAACGCGGTGACGAACGCGGTCTGCAGCACGCGCAGCATCGCCAGGCCCGCGAGCGTCGCGATGAACGCGGGCGGCGTGGCCAGCATCAGCCGCGTGAAGAACGGCGACAGCAGCCCGAA
>JAKOVA010000163.1 GCA_029782335.1 Actinomycetes bacterium
ACGTACGAAGTGCCGCTCACGGCCTTGGCGAATTCGCCGTCGTAAGTGGCGGTGGTGGTGGGCGCAACGATGGTCTCGTCCAGCGTGATGCCCAGGCTGCGGGCGCTCGACCAGTTGCGGATCGTGATTTCGTTGTCCGCGTTGCCGGCGAAGCTGATGCGCAGATTGAACTGCCCGGTGCCGGTCGGGATCAGCGTGTAGACGACTTGCTTGTCGTCGCTGATGTAGGTGCCGTCGGCTTTCTTTCTGCCGATGGGCAGACCCGAGGCAAAGCCTTCGACCTGCAGCACCCCGTTCCCATCGCTGTCGAGGATGGTGTCCTGGCCGAAGGTGCCGTTGAAGACGTAGGTGTCGACGCCGTCACCACCGAGCAGCTCGTCACTGTCGGCGCCGCCGTCGAGGGTGTCGGTGCCGGCTCCGCCGAGCAGCGTGTCGTTGCCGAGTCCGCCGTTGAGCGTGTCGACGCCTGCATTGCCTTCGAGGTGGTCGTTGCCGCCCAGTCCGTTGACGGTGTCGTCGCCGCCGCCGCCGAAGATGCGGTCGCGCTGCGCGCCGCCCGTCAACTCGAGCCCCGATTCGGACGCGTCGCTGCCGAACACCACCCACTCGGTCGGCGCATTCGCAATCGGCCCGCGGCCGACGTTGATCTGAGTATCGCTGCTCTTGTCGACGAACACGAGACTCTCCGGGTCGCCGGGCTTGCGGGCGATGGTCGCGGTGTCGTCGTTGTTGGCCTGCAGCAGCGCGCCAAGCATGGCGCTGCGATCGGCGTACCACGCATCGGTGAATTCGAAGTCTTTGTTCGTGTCGCCGTTGAGACGTGCCGTCTTGTCCGCGGCCCAGGCGGTGTAATCACTGCCATGAACGTTCTGCCATACGGCATCGAGAACGGCTTGGTTGTTCGCACTGGAGGCTTTCAAGGCGAAGGGACTGAGGGTCTTCAGTGCAATGAAGTCGCCGAAGTCGGTCTTGGCGGTGGCGCGCAGCGTCGTTGCGGTGGTCGAGGCTAGCGGAGCGAGGGTGAGCTTGCCGGCAAGAGACTGAAAGGCGGCGCTGTCGGTCAGGGCCTTGAGGTTGCTGTGAAACCCGCTTCTAGCGGCAGGATCGGCAAATCCCTTGCCTCCCGTCGCGAACGGTGTGCTTGCCGCAGCCGTTCCAAGCAGGGCACGCCGAAGCGCATCCACGACGTTCTCCAGCGCGTCGAATTCGGCTCTTGCGTTGGAACCATCCCCGACAAAGGTACTGTCCGCATTCAGCCGACTCGCGCGGACGAACAGAGGGACGAGGGAATCGAGCGTTTGCGTCGGTTCGAATTGGTTCAGTGCCCGCATGGCCGCAAGCGAATCGGCCAACAGGACGATCGAGTGCCCACCGCCGTAGTCGCCATTTCCCAACGGCCAGCCCGCCGCTGCCGGTTGGTCTTCGACGAAGACGCTGCGTGCCGGTCCGTGAACCCCCGAGTTGGCGACGACGCTCTGGTCAGTGGGGTACTCTCGACCCCAGACTTGAGTGATTACGGAATCGGCGTCGTTGGTCAAACCGGTGCGAGTCGGATTCGACGGCAGATACAGCGTTCCTACGGTTCCAAACTGTAGCTGCGTCGCTCGCACCGCCCATTTGTATCGAACGTCGCCGGATGCGTTCGTACCGTCCAAAGGCCCCGAAGCGTTCAGCGCGAAATCCCGAAGGCTCCGGTCGGTCAGAGAATCCGGAACCGCGGCAACTGACGGATCGACCAGCACAGTGCGATAGAACGACAACATGTCCGACAGGGTCCCCGATCCCTGATTCCAGGTGCCGCGGCCGGCGCCATTGAAGGTCACCGTCTCCAGGAAATTGATATCGCCGTCATTCCGATGCAATTCGGTGAACACCGTGGCAAGGTGGCCGCCCAGCGAGTATCCGGTGACATTGACGCGCGCCTCGAAGGGCAATGTGCCGCTCGACTTCAGCCACGCGTAGTACCGCTCCATCGTGTCGATCTGGGCCCAGGCAAAGCCGGAACTCGATATGGCGCCGTCCGCGCCGCTTACGCCGTCACGCTCCCAGTCGCCGCCGTCGGCCCAGTTCTTGTATTCGGTCGAGCGAATCGCGAACGTGTAGTTGCCCGTCACCCGATCACGCAGCAGCGTTGCGGAGAAACCGGTGTTCAGCGGGATCCCGTTGAACGTTTCGGGTTGCCCGTCGGAGGGATTGTCGGAAAGCTG
>JAKOVA010000166.1 GCA_029782335.1 Actinomycetes bacterium
GATCGGCAGGCACTGCTCGCTCGGCCAGAACGTCTTCGTCGGCAACCGGGTCGTGATCGGGGATCGCGTGAAGATCCAGAACAACGTGTCGGTCTACGACAACGTCACGCTCGAGGACGACGTCTTTTGCGGCCCGAGCATGGTCTTCACCAACGTCTACAACCCACGCGCGGCGATCGAGCGCAAGAGCGAGTACCGCGACACGCTCGTGAAGCGGGGCGCGACCCTCGGCGCGAACTGCACGATCGTCTGCGGAGTGACGATCGGCGAGTACGCGTTCGTCGGGGCCGGCGCGGTCGTCAATCGCGACGTGCCCGATCATGCTCTGGTCGTCGGCGTGCCGGCCCGGCAGATCGGATGGATGAGCCGGCACGGCGAGCAGTTGGCGCTGCCCCTCGCGGGCACCGGAGAAGCAGTCTGTCCGCATACGGGCGACCGCTATCGCCTGTCGGCAGGCCGGTGCATACGCGAGAGCTAGAGGCGGCGCGACCCCGGGGTTTCTTTCGAACGAAAGCCGAAGGCAAGACGATGCAATTCATCGACCTCAAGGCCCAGTACTCGGCGCTGAAGTCCGAGATCGACCGGCGCATCCAGGCGGTGCTGGATCACGGCCAGTTCATCATGGGACCGGAGGTCCGCGAACTCGAGGAACGGCTCGAAGCGCTGGTCGGTTCCCGACACTGCGTCACGGTCGCGTCGGGCACCGAGGCCTTGCTGATCGCGATGATGGCGCTCGGAGTCAAGCCCGGCGATGAGGTGATCACGACCCCGTTCACCTTCGTGGCGACCGCCGAAATGATCGTCCTGCTGGGAGCGAAGCCGGTCTTCGTCGACATCGATCCGGCGACCTGCAACATCGACGCATCCCGGATCGAGGCCCACATCACGCCGCGCACCCGGGCGATCATGCCGGTCTCCCTGTACGGGCAGCCCGCGGACATGGACGAGATCAACCGGATCGCCGACCGGCACGGCCTCCCGGTGATCGAGGATGCCGCGCAGAGCTTCGGGGCCGAGTACAAGGGGCGCAAGAGCTGCAACCTGTCGACGATCGGCTGCACCAGTTTCTTCCCGAGCAAGCCGCTCGGCTGCTACGGTGACGGCGGCGCGCTGTTCACGACTGACGACGCTCTCGCGAAGAAGATGCGCGAGATCCGCGTCCACGGACAGGAGCGCCGCTACTACCACACGTCGATCGGGGTCGGCGGCCGAATGGATACGCTCCAGTGCGCGGTCGTGCTCGGCAAGCTCGGGCGATTCGAATGGGAGGTCGGCGAGCGCCGGCGGAAGGGCCAGCGATACCTCGAATTGCTGAAGGGGGTCGCCGGCGTTGCGACGCTCCCCCCGAAGGCCGATCGCACCAGCGTGTGGGCCCAGTTCACGGTCGTCTGCGACGACCGCGCGGACCTGCAGAAACGCCTGGGCGAGCAGGGAATCCCGACCGCCATTCACTACCCGGTGCCGCTGCACCTGCAGCCAGCCTATCAGGGCCTGTCCGCCGCTGGCGCGTGCCCGGTCTCGGTCGCGATGGGCGGGAAGGTCATGAGCCTGCCGATGTCGGCAGACCTGTCGGAGGCCGACCAGGATCGCGTCGTCGCCGCAGTCCGGCGCGCCGTGCAGCAACGAATCGACGCCTGACGGAGGCAAGTGCATGTACCCGGTGATTCACGACCGCAAGATCCGCGTTGGCATCGTCGGATGCGGCCGGATATCGAAGAACCACTTCGGTTCGATCGAACAACACGCGAACGACATGGAGCTGGCGGCGGTCTGCGACATCGACGCCGCGACGCTTCAGGCACACCGCGAGAAATACGGCGTGCCAGGCCATGTCCGGATGGAGGATATGCTGAATTCCGAGAAGCTCGACCTCGTTGCGCTGTGCACCCCGAGCGGCCTGCACCCGGACCAGGCAATCATGGCGGCCGGGTACGGCGTGAACGTCATGACCGAGAAGCCGATGGCGACGCGCTGGCAGGACGGCCTGCGGATGGTCAAGGCCTGCGATCGGGCAGCGGTGCGCCTGCTCGTCGTCAAGCAGAACCGGCGCAACACGACGCTGCAGCTGCTCAAGCGCGCGGTGCAGGAGAAGCGCTTCGGCAAGATCTACATGGTCAACATCAACGTGTTCTGGACGCGCCCTCAGGAGTACTACGACTCCGCCGCCTGGCGGGGCACCTGGGAGCTGGACGGCGGCGCCTTCATGAACCAGGCGAGCCACTACGTCGACCTGATCGACTGGCTGATCGGACCGGTGGAGAGCGTACAGGCGATGACCGGCACGCTGGCGCGGAACATCCAGGTCGAGGACACCGGCGTGCTGAACATCCGCTGGCGCAGCGGGGCGCTGGGGTCGATGAACGTCACGATGCTCACCTACCCGAAGAACCTCGAGGGATCGATCACGATCCTCGGTGAGAAGGGAACGGTCCGGGTGGGCGGCGTCGCGGTGAACGAGATCCAGCACTGGGAGTTCGCCGACCGGAAGGATTACGACGAGAAGGTCAAGGCGGCGAACTACGAGACCACGTCGGTCTATGGCTTCGGCCACCCGCTGTACTACAGGAACGTGGTCGAAGTGCTGCGCGGACAGGCCGAGCCCGAGACCGATGGCCGCGAAGGGCTCCGATCCCTGGAGCTGCTGATCGCGGCGTACCTGTCGGCGCGGGATGGCCGGATGGTTTCGCTTCCGCTGGAGTACTGAATCCGTCGGTCGAGGTGCCCGATGCCCGGATTCCGCGACCCACATGAACATCCTGCTCATCAACCACTATGCCGGCTCGAGGCGGCATGGCATGGAGTATCGCCCCTACTACCTGGCGCGAGAATGGCAGCGACTGGGTCACCGCGTCAGGATCGTCGCAGCCTCCAGTTCCCACGTCCGTAGCGTCGCACCCCGGATTTCTGGGGGCTTGCAGCGCGAGGACATCGACGGGATCGAGTACTTCTGGATCAAGACGCCGCCGTATCACGGAAATGGTATCCGGCGCGTCCTCAACATGCTCGCCTTCGTGACGGGGCTCTACCGGCACGGCCGCGAACTGACCGCAGACGCACGCCCCGACGCAGTGATCGCCTCGTCCACCTACCCGCTCGACGTGTTTCCCGCGCGCCGCATCGCGCGCAGATCGGGTGCCAGGCTGATCTTCGAGCTTCACGACCTCTGGCCCCTGTCGCCGATGGAGCTCGGAGGAATGTCGCGCTGGCATCCCTTCATCGCGATGATGCAGGTCGGGGAGAACTTCGCTTGCCGAAACGCCGACGCGCTGGTGTCGATGCTTCCGAGAGCCGAAGAGCATCTGCGCGCGCACGGCCTCGGACCCGGAAGATTCCATTACGTGCCGAACGGGATCGACGTCTCCGAATGGACCGCGGCGCCCGAGCTGCTTCCGGACGCGATTCGCGCCAGGCTCGATCAGCTGAAACGCGACGGACGATTCCTCGTAGGATACGCAGGTGCACACGGACTGGCCAACGCGCTGGACTACCTGATCGACGCGGCGAAACTGACCCAGGACGACCCGGTCACCTACGTGCTCGTCGGCCAGGGTCCGGAGAAGGCGGGCCTCCAGGCAAAGGCGGTCGGGCTGGGCCTGTCGAACGTCGAGTTCCTGCCCCCGGTCAGCAAGTCGCAGATCCCGGCACTGATCGGTGAAATGCATGCGATGTTCATAGGCTGGCGCAGGAAGGCGATCTATCGATTCGGGATCAGCCCGAACAAGCTGATGGACTACATGATGGCCGGCAAACCCGTGATTCATTCCATCGAGGCGGGAAACGACCTGGTGGCCGAGAGCGGCTGCGGTGTCTCGGTTCCTCCGGAAAGTCCGTCGGCGATCGCCGACGCGGTCAGGCGCCTGGCGGCGATGAGCGCAGAGCAGCGGCAGTCGATGGGGGCGCGCGGCAGGGACTTCGTCCTGGCCCACCACGACTATCGCGTGCTGGCAGGCAGATTCCTGGATGCGATGGCATAGATGGACACGCCAGGCCGAAGCGTGGAGGCGAATGCGTCGGGCGGCGAGCCCGGCGCCGTCGTCGAGCGATACGCGCGCCGCCAGTCCCACGTACCGAGCGGCCTCTACGACCCGCTTTCTCCCGCGGTCTACATGGCCCAGCAGGAGCGGGAACGGGCACTGATTCGCCTGATCCGCACCGCCGGCCTGGCGCCGGTCGCCGAAAAACGGGTGCTCGAGATCGGCTGCGGCAGCGGATCGAACCTGCTCGAACTGCTCGGGCTCGGATTCGTCCCCGAAAACCTCGTTGCGAACGAATTGCTCGAAGAGCGTGCCGCCCTGGCGCGCAGGCGGCTGCCCCAGGGCGTTCGAATCCTGCCCGGCGACGCCACCGGACTCGATCTCGGGAACGACGCCTTCGACGTCGTCTACCAGTCGACGGTGTTCACCTCGCTGCTGGACGACGCCTTCCAGCAGGAGCTGGCCCGACGCATGTGGCAATGGGTGAAACCGGGGGGAGGAATCCTCTGGTACGACTTCGTCTTCGACAACCCGAGGAATCCGGACGTGCGCGGCGTGCCGGTTCGGCGGATACGCGAGCTGTTCCCGCAAGCGGACATCCGCCGCTGGCGAGTCACGCTGGCGCCGCCCATCAGCCGCCGCGTCACTCGTCTCCACCCCGAACTCTATCGGGTGTTCAACGCCTTCCCGTTCCTGCGTACGCACGTCCTGTGCTGGATCGGGAAGAATCGCCCTGGCAACCATGTCTGACTTCATACCATTCGCGCTTCCGGACATCGGCGAGGAAGAGATCGCCGAGGTGGTCGATTCGCTGCGTTCGGGCTGGATCACGACCGGACCGAAGACCAGGCGCTTCGAGCAGGAGTTCGCCGAATTCCTCGGCGGCGACGTCGAGGCCGTTGCCGTGAA
>JAKOVA010000169.1 GCA_029782335.1 Actinomycetes bacterium
CCCGCCGGCCGGCGGCGCCGCGCATGGTCCGCGTGAGGCTGATGTTGGTCGGAACGCCGCTCTGCGGGTCCCCGGCTCGCACCCGCTTCGGCTGCTCGATGCGGGCGAGCTGGCGCTTGCCGAGGTTGGGCAGCGCCAGCTCGTCGACGAAGATGTCGAGGAACTCCTCGCGCGTGAGCGTGAACGCGAAGTCGTCGAGGCCCTCGCCCTCGTTGCTCGCCTGGCCGCGGCCCGGGCCGCCCACGCCGCCCTCGGGGCGCTCGCCCTCGTCGCCGGCGGCGAAACGGTCGGTTCCCGCGTGCACGTACTCGCGCACGCCGCCGCGGCCGCGCGCGAACTGCGGCTCGGCGATGTCGCGCCCCGAGATGCCGATCTTCTCGCCGTTCTCGAGGTCGCGGATGCCGCGCTTCGACACCGCATCGGCGACCGCCTTGCGGATCTGCGCCTTGAAGCGCCGGATGAAGCGGCTGCGGTTGACCGAACTGCGGTTGCGGCTGTCGTAGCGCCGGTCGACGATGCGCAGCATCACGCCCTCACGAGGACTTCCTCACCCGCAGGTACCACTCGCACAGCAGCCGCACCTGCTTCTCGGTGTAACCCCGGGCGATCATCCGGTCGACGAAGTCCTGGTGCTTCTTCTGCTCGTCGGCGCTCGCCTTGGCGTTGAACGAGATGACGGGCAGCAGCTCCTCGGTGTTCGAGAACATCTTCTTCTCGATCACCGCCCGCAGCTTCTCGTAGCTGGTCCAGGACGGGCTCTTGCCGTCCTGCGCGGCGCGGGCGCGCAGCACGAAGTTGACGACCTCGTTGCGGAAGTCCTTCGGGTTCGAGATGCCGGCCGGCTTCTCGATCTTCTCGAGCTCGTCGTTTAGCGCGCGACGGTCGAGGATCTCGCCGGTGTGCGGGTCTCGGAACTCCTGGTCCTGGATCCAGAAGTCGGCGTAGGTGACGTAGCGCTCGAAGATGTTCTGCCCGTACTCGGAATAGCTCTCGAGGTACGCAGTCTGGATCTCCTTGCCGATGAACTCCGCGTACCGCGGCGACAGGTACTCCTTGATGAAGCGCAGGTACTTCTCCTCGACCTCGGGCGGGAACTGCTCCTGCCCGATCTGCTGCTCGAGCACGTACATCAGGTGCACCGGGTTGGCCGCCACCTCGCGGTGGTCGAAGTTGAACACCCGGGACAGGATCTTGAACGCGAAGCGCGTCGACAGGCCCGTCATCCCCTCGTCGACGCCGGCGTAGTCGCGGTACTCCTGGTAGCTCTTGGCCTTCGGGTCGGTGTCCTTGAGGTTCTCGCCGTCGTAGACGCGCATCTTCGAGTAGATCGACGAGTTCTCGGGCTCCTTGAGCCGCGACAGCACCGAGAACTGCGCCATCATCCGCAGCGTGTCGGGCGCGCACGGCGCCTGCGACAGCGACGAGTTGGCGAGCAGCTTCTCGTAGATGCGCATCTCGTCGCCGACGCGCAGCGAGTACGGCACCTTGACGATGTAGATGCGGTCGAGG
>JAKOVA010000195.1 GCA_029782335.1 Actinomycetes bacterium
AATGCCCATGCCGCCGCCCACGCACAGCGTGATCAGTCCGCGCTTGAGCTTGCGACGCTCGAGTTCGTCGATCGTCGTTCCGAGCAGCATCGCACCGGTCGCGCCCAGCGGATGACCCATCGCGATCGCTCCGCCGTTCACGTTGATCTTTTCTTCGGGCACGCCGAGTTCGCGCATGAATCGCATGACGACCGCGGCAAAGGCCTCGTTGACCTCGAAGAGGTCGATGTCGTCGATCCCCAGCCCGGCCTTCTGCAGCGCCTTGCGCGTCGCGGGCATCGGCCCGGTGAGCATGATCGTGGGGTCGGTGCCGGTCAGGGCGACGGAAACGATGCGGGCGCGCGGGGCGAGTCCGAGCCGCTTGCCGGCCTCTTCGTTGCCGATCAGCGTCAGGGCGGCCCCATCGACGATTCCCGACGAGTTGCCCGCGTGATGCACGTGCTCGATGCGCGCGACCTGCGAGTACTTGCGCAGCGCCACCTCATCGAAGCCCATTGCGCCGATCTTGGCGAACGACGGTTTGAGCTGGCTGAGTCCCTCGACCGACGTGTCGGGCCTGATCGTCTCGTCACGCTCGAGGATCGCGATGCCGAGGTCGTCGTGCACCGGCACCACCGAGCGATCGAAGTGACCTGCGCGCTGGGCGGCGGCGGCCTTGTGGTGCGAACGTACGCCGAACTCGTCGACCATCTCGCGCGTGAACCCGTCGAGCGTGGCGATCAGGTCCGCGCCGATGCCCTGCGGAATGAAGCTGGTGGCGATGTTGGTCTCCGGATCGAGAGCCCAGGCTCCGCCGTCGGAGCCCATCGGGACGCGCGACATCGATTCGACGCCGCCCGCGACGACGAGGTCCTCCCACCCCGAGCGCACCTTCTGGGCGGCCATGTTGACCGCCTCGAGCCCGGACGCGCAGAAACGGTTGATCTGGACGCCGGCCACCTTGATGTCCCAGCCCGCGGCGAGCGCGGCGGTCTTCGGAATGACTGCACCCTGGTCGCCGACCGGCGTCACGCACCCGACGACGACGTCCTCGACCTGCGAGGTGTCGAGATCGTGCCGGCGCTGCAACTCGTGCATCAGCGTGGTGAGCAGTCGAACGGGCTTGACCTCGTGCAGCGATCCGGAGGATTTGCCGCGTCCGCGCGGCGTACGGATGGCGTCGTAGACGAATGCTTCGGCCATGGTGGGGCTCCCGGGGAGATTCAGGGCAATTCTATTATGCTGCGCGAAACCGAGGCACTTCCCGGAGCCGGACCATGATCGAGCGCACGCTGTTTTCCGAAGACCACCGGATGTTCCGCGACGCGGTCAGGCGCTTCATGGAGCAGGAGGTCGTCCCGCACCACGACCGCTGGGAGGAGCAGGGGTTCGTCGACCGCGAGGTCTGGCAGAAGGCGGGCGCGAACGGCATGCTCTGCGCCACGATGCCGGAGGCCTATGGCGGGGCAGGGG
>JAKOVA010000202.1 GCA_029782335.1 Actinomycetes bacterium
GGTCCACATCTCGCGGATCTCCGCGTCGGGGCGCTACCTGTTCGTGATCGGCCGTGACGCGAAGATCAACCTGATCGACCTGTGGATGGAGAAGCCCGACAACGTCGCCGAGATCCGCGTGGGCCTCGAGGCGCGTTCGGTCGAGACGTCGAAGGACAAGAAGTACGCCGACAAGCTGGCGATCGCGGGCAGCTACTGGCCGCCGCAGTACGTGATCATGAAGGGCGACACGCTCGAGCCGCTGAAGATCCAGGCGACCCGCGGCATGACCGTGGACACGCAGGAGTTCCACCCCGAGCCGCGCGTGGCCTCGATCGTCGCGCTGCACGACAAGCCGCAGTTCATCGTGAACGTGAAGGAAACCGGCAAGATCATGCTGGTCGACTACACCGACCTGAAGAACCTGAAGACGACCGAGATCGGCGCCGCGCGCTTCCTGCACGACGGCGGCTGGGACGCGAGCAAGCGCTACTTCCTGGTGGCGGCGAACGAGTCGAACAAGATCGCGGTGGTCGATACCAAGGAAGACAAGCTCGCCGCGCTGGTCGACGTCGGCCGCATCCCGCACCCGGGCCGCGGCGCGAACTTCAAGGATCCGAAGTTCGGTCCGGTCTGGGCCACCGGCCACCTCGGCGACGACAGCATCGCGCTGATCGGCACCGATCCGAAGGGGCATCCGAAGAGCGCCTGGAAGGTCGTGCGTTCGCTGAAGGCGCAGGGCGGTGGCAACCTGTTCATCAAGACCCATCCGAAGTCCGCGAACCTCTGGGTCGACACGCCGCTGAACCCCGACGCCAAGATCGCCCAGTCGGTCGCCGTGTTCGACATCAAGAACCTGGACAAGCCGTTCGAAGTGCTGCCGATCGCCGAATGGGCGAAGCTCGGGGAAGGCGCCAAGCGGATCACGCAGCCCGAGTACAACAAGGCGGGCGACGAGGTCTGGTTCTCGGTGTGGAGCGCGAAGAACCAGGAGTCCGCGATCGTGGTCGTCGACGACAAGACGCGCAAGCTGAAGGC
>JAKOVA010000218.1 GCA_029782335.1 Actinomycetes bacterium
CAGATCCGCGAAGCAGAATCCGTCGCGTTCCACGACCTCACCCACCTCCGCGCGCAGCGGCTCGCCGAACATCGGCCCGGCGAGCACGCATGTGTGGAACTCACCGTTCTCACCGCACGGGTCGACACCTTCGGGCAGTTCATCGAGGAAGGCATGATCGAACCTGCGGCCGGCGAACGACCGCGAGAGCTTCTTCGGATCGACGCACGTGAGGACCGCCTCGACACCGGCGTCGATCATGCGCCGCGCGAGCGGCTCGGTCGCCTGGTGCCAGATCGGAAAGAGCGGCTCGAGACCGGTGCCTTCGAGTTGCTTGATCCGGTACGCGCGGATGTCCTCCTGGAAGAGGTCTCCGAACGCCACGTGCGTTGCACCGCGCTTCAGCCCGTCTTCGATCGCTGCGCGCATCGCGCGCTCGTACACGTCGTTGGGACAGGGCCACGGGAGGGGGATGACTCGGAGCGGGAGCCCGACCGCGCGCGCCTGCGCCTCGACGATCGCGAGGCGAGTCGAGTGCATCGCGACTCGGCCATAAGTGGTGTTGACGGTCGTCAGGATGCCGACGACCTCGACGTCCGGATCGTTCCGGAGCACGTGCAAGGTCCAGGCGCTGTCCTTGCCGGAACTCCAGGAAAGCAGCACGCGGCGAGCCATCAGGCGACCTCCCAACAAGCGCGGTCAGTCATGATCATCCACTCTCTCGTGTGCGGCTCACGCCTTGCGGTCCCGGGCTCCATCTGGTTGCCCGACAAAGACAGGCCTGATGGCAAAAAACACCAGCATCGCCAGATACACGCTTCCGGAGACCCGGTCGCGGCTGGCCACATAGTCCGCAAGTGATCGTTCCTGCAGGACCACGGCGAGCACGAGTTCGGCAGCGAGCAACAGAACCAGGGCGAGCAGCCCTGTGCCGAGGCGCGCGGGCATGGAAGATGGGACGGCGAAGCGCCTGACCACGAACCTGGCCGCGACCAGGATGACGACGAACATGAGTGGCATCTCGCCCAATTCCGCCATGCGCTCGCCCAGGCGCGGCACGAGAAGGGTGACGCGAAGCGCCCCCAGCACGAAGCCGGCACCAAACACCAGCGCGAAGTAGGCCAGCCCGGCTCTGATCGCAGGCACCGTCAAGTCAGCACCGCGTCGATCGGCCTGCGCAGCGATGGCGGCATCTTCGGCCCGCGGCCGAAGCGAACGACCAGGTCGGGCCGCGAAGCGGCGTCGGGTTGAATGAATTGTTGGGCGACATCACCCATCGCCGAGTCAGCGCGCGCGCCGGTAGTGCATGGCAACCGCGCCGCAGCGGAGCGGCTTCGCCGAGACCAGATCGAGCCGTCGCGTGCCAGGAAGCCCGCTCTGGTACAGGGTCGGGCCGTGGCCGGCGATCCTGGGGTGGACGAGGAACTTGTACTCGTCGATCAGATCCAGCCGGTCCAGCTCGGTCGCGAGCTTGCCGCTGCCGAGGAGCACGCCGGCCGGTGTCGCGTCCTTGAGCTTCTGCACGCCCGAGCGCAGGTCGTCGGCGATGTGGTGGCTATTGGTCCATGGGAAATCCTTTCGCGTCGAGGACACCACGTACTTCGGCTTGGCCTCCAGCTTGACCGCCCACTCGCGCATCGCCGGCGGTGCTTCCGCGTCGCCGCGGGCGACTGCCGGCCAATAGCTCTCCATCATCTCGTAGGTGACGCGGCCCCACAGCATCGCCCCGGCCTCGTCCATGAGGCGGGTGAAGAAGGCGTGTGTCTCGTCGTCGGCGCTTCCTTCCCGGTGGTCGATGCAGCCGTCCAGCGTGACGTTGATACTGAAGGTCAAGAGGCCCACGGTGTCCTCCGTTCGAGATACGCGACGAGCCGCTCGCCGTCTGGCTCCGAGGGCACGAGCCCGATTCGCGAGGGGGTCACCGCGGGGCGCCTAACGTTCGACATGAGCGGCCGCCCGAGGCCGCAGGCCGGAAGCGGTCCGCTCGATGGAGGGGTTAGGCGTCGCCGTCACAGTGGAGGCTTGCGTTCGCGGCTCTCATGCCAGAGCGCCAAGATCTGCAGGTCATCGCCTGCGACTCGGTAGTAGATGAAGTAGCGGATGCGGCTCAGATAGAGCCGACGGACATCCGGCGTGCGAGTGCCCAGATGCCGGGCACCGATGCCAGGCTGCTCAGCGAGGAAGGCGACTGCCTCGGCGAAGTCGGCAGAGACAGCCCCCGGAGCCGAGGAGCGATTGTCCGCCCACCACTCCGCCGCGGCTCGAACCTGGTTTGCTGCTCGCG
>JAKOVA010000226.1 GCA_029782335.1 Actinomycetes bacterium
GTGGTGCACCGAGCCCGGCTGCGCGACGGTCGCGAGGTCGCGGTCAAAGTGACCCGGCCGGGAATTCGCCGCAAGGTCGCGGCAGACCTCGAGATCATGCGACGCATCCTCCCTCGGCTCGCGAGCCGGGTCGTCGGCGGCGACGCGGCGCTCGTCGAGCCGATCGTGGAAGGACTTCGCGAGCAGCTCGCGGAAGAGCTCGACCTGCGCAACGAGGCGTCGACGATGCGGCACTTCCGCGCGTTGATCGGGTCGTCGAACCTGCCGGAGATCGTGGTTCCGGAGGTGATCGACGTCGGCGAACGGGTGTTGGTCATGGAGTACCTCGACGGTGTTCCGATCGACGATCTCCGGGCGGTCGCGGACTACGGCTTCGATCCGAAGCCGCTGGTGCAACAAGTTGTGAAGGCGTGGTTCCTCACGACCGTCCGAGACGGCGTGTTCCACGGCGATGTTCACGCCGGCAACCTGATGTTCCTTCCCGACGGTCGCGTGGGCGTCCTGGACTGGGGGATCCTCGGGCGCCTCTCCGCCGAAACCCACGACCACTTCCGTTCGATCATCGCCGCCGCGCTCGGCGACGAGGCGGCGTGGGACCGGGTCACGGAGTTCTTCGTGCAACAGGCGGGGCCCCTCGTCGAGGCCCGACTCGGGATCCCCGCCGAGGAGATCCCCGCGTTCGCCCGAAGTTTGATCGAGCCACTGCTAACCCTGCCGTTCGGGGAGGTGCAGCTGTCGTCGCTGTTCATCGGCCCGGAGGCGGCGTCGGGCGGTGGCGAGGGTCTCGGGTTCGTCCGGCAGCAGATGAGTCGCACCGGGCCGATCTCCGACGATCTCGTCGAGTTCGACCGCGGCATGTTCCTGCTCGCGAAGCAGCTCCTGTATTTCGAGCGTTACGGGAAGATGTACCTCTCCGACGTGTCGCTCGTGTCGGACCGCGACTTCTTCGCGTCGCTCATCGCCTGAGCGACTGCTCGCGTGGTCGGCTTCAGCCGACCGGCGGCGTGGGCGGGAGACCGGTCGGCAGCGGCTGAGTTTCGACCGGCTGGGACACCGGTGTCGACGGCATGGCAGACCCAAGCGGGGCGCTGGGGGTGAACTCCGGTGGTGGCACGCGATCCCGAGGGGCGTTGGGTTTGCCGGCGCCCGGGCCGTCGCGGAACAACTCGGCGACCCCCGCGAGCGTGCCGTAGAGGCCGCCGGTGTCGAGGGGGAGGAAGATCTTGGTTGCCTGGCCATCGGCAACGGAGCGCAAGGTCTCGAGGTACTTCACCGCGAGCAGGTCGTTGGTGGGCTCGCCGCGGTGGATGGCGTCGTACACCCGCTCGATCGCCAAGGCCTCGCCGGCGGCGATCGTCTCTTGGCGGTACCGCTCGGCGTCCGCGAGGTCACGTGCCGCCTGCGCCTTGCCCTCCGCCTCGAGGATCTGTCGCTGTCGGAGCCCCTCTGCGGTCAGGATGGCGGCCTGCTTCTCGCCCTCCGCCGAGAGGATCGCCGCCTCGCGGATCCCGTCCGCGGTCAGCACCTGGGCTCGCCGGTTCCGCTCGGCCTTCATCTGCTCGTGCATCGCCAACATGACATCCGGCGGCGGGTCGATCCGCTGGATCTCGACCCGCATCACCCGGACGCCCCACTTGTCGGTCGCATCGTCGAGGATCTGGCGGAGGTTCATGTTGAGCTGATCGCGGCTGGTCAGCGCGTCGTCGAGGCTCAGGTCGCCGATGACGTTCCGGAGGTTCGTCTGCGCGAGCTTGATGATCGCAAGGATGAAGTTCGCGACGTTGTAGACGAGCCGCTGGGGATCGGTGGGCTCGTAGTAGATCACCGCGTCCACGGACACGATCACGTTGTCGGAGGTGATGACCTCCTGGGGTGGAACGTCAACAACCTGCTCGCGCATGTCGATCGTCTGGAACTGCTGTATGAGCGGGATGATGAGGTGAAGGCCGGGCTCGACCGTCTGCTTGTACTTCCCGAGTTGCTCGATGATGCCGCGCTGATAGGGCCGCACGATGCGAACACCAGCGAACGCCAGGATCAGCAGGAACACCGCGATGACGATCAGGATGACGATCGCGACGCTGTCGGTCACGGAAGGACCTCCTTGGTGGGGGCGGGAACGACCAGCACACGGGTGCCACGGACCTCGACGACACGGACGGGTGTCCCGGTCTCCATCACCGACCCGTCCGCGCTCTCCGCCCGCCATACCTCACGGTCGATCCGCACCATGCCAGGGTCGTCGGGGCCGAGCGTCTCGATGACGACCCCCTGCAGGTCGACGAGCCGCGTCGATCCGACGCCGGGGGGCTGCGCGGCACGGTTCAGGCGGGCCGCTATCGGCCGGAACGCGGCGAATGTGGCGACCGACACGACGAGGAACACCACGAGCTGTACAAGGAACGGAGCGCCGGCCAGCGCGGCGATCGCACCGGCGAGGGCGCCGATCCCGAACGGAAGCAGGAAAAAGCCGGGGACAACGATCTCTGCGCTGGCCAAGACCACGGCAAGGACGAACCAGGCGACCTTGATGACGTCTTCAGAATCCATATCGAAACGGTGGCCCTCCTGGCAGACCACCGTAGTTGGTGTCCCTTCGGAAACCTCCGCTCTTTCAGCCGCGACGGCGACGGAGCGCCCACGCGAACAGGTAGCCGAGTGAGTTTGTCGCGGTGTGCACGATGATCGGGGCGAGGATCGAGCCGGAGCGGCGTCTGAGCCACGAGAAGCCGATGCCAACGGCCGACGTCGCGACGACGGAGCCGACCACGGTGACGAGTCGACCCCCGCGATGGGTCACGGCCCCGGAGAGCCCGGCGTTTGCGTCGGCCAACGACCACGACGGCAGGATGTGCCACAGCCCGAAGGCTGCGGCCGCGGTGGCGACTCCCGTGCGAGGGGAGCTACGGCGCTCCACAACGGCGGGAAGCGCGCCGCGAAACGCGACCTCTTCCAGCAACACCGTGCCGAGCGGAACCGCCACCAGCGCGTCGAACATCAGCCGTCGCGGTTCCCGTGACGCTCGCTCGTCGTCGAACAGCTCGCGGGTGGCGGGCACCACGAGTGCAGCGGCATCCACGGCGAGCACTCCGGCGGCGAGCGCCGAACCCCAGCGCAGGCCGCGACGCCACTCCGAAAGCCCGAGATCGGAAGGGCTGCGGTCATCCCACAGGATGGCGATTCCGAGCACGCCCGAGGTGACCGCGACATTCCAAGGGATGTACCACCGTCGTGGGAGCACTCGGTTGGAGACCACGTTGGAGACGCCGAGCACCACGATGGTGGCGTACAGCGGGCCGGGTGGCGGTCGGTCCACGACCCGGCAGGGTATCCCTCTAGCCTGGCCGAATGGGCACGTCCGGTTCGGCCGTCGGTGCAGCGGGCGAGGTGGTGCAGCGACCAACGGTGCCGCAGGACGTCGCGGTTCGCGCCAGTCGCGAACGCGATCCGTTCATCGATTTCGTCCGCGCGTTCTCGCTCCTCGTGGTGGTCGCGTGGCACTGGTGTTTCACGCTGATCGTGTGGCGCGAGGACGGGCCGCACGCGACGAACCCGATCGGATTCACCGACGGTCTGTGGACCGCAACCTGGCTGCTCCAGGTGATGCCGCTGTTCTTCTTCGTCGGCGGGTTCTCGAATCTCGTCGCGTGGCGGGCGAGGGAAGCGAACGGCTTGTCGATCGGTTCGTTCGTGTGGAGCCGGGTGAAACAACTCGCCGTGCCGTCGCTCGCGTTGGCGGGTACGTGGATCGCGCTCGGCACGGTGGTGGCACTGCGCTACGACGCCAGATGGATCGGCAACGCCGTGAAGCTGGTGATCAGTCCGCTGTGGTTCATCGCCGCGTACCTGGTGATCATCGCCTTGTTCCCGATCTTCGAATGGCTCCACGATCGTTTCGACGTCGTCGTCGTCGTGGTGGTGCTCGTCGGGTGTGCCTGGCTCGTCGACGTCGCCCGCTTCCGGCACGGTTGGAACGACTTCGCGATGGTCAACATGATCCTCGTCTGGGGAGCGTGTCATCAGCTCGGGTTCTTCTACGAGCGGATGGTCGCCGCTCACCGTCGGGTTGCGTGGTCGCTCACCCTCGGAGGGCTCTTCGCCCTCAGCGCGCTCGTCTACTCGGACCGCTACCCCGGGTCCATGGTCGGTGTCCCGGGTGACAAGTTCTCGAACATGGCGCCACCGACGATGGCGATCGTTGCGCTGGTGTTCTTCCAGTCGGGCATCGCGGTGTTGGTCCGTGGCTGGGTGGTGCATCGCCTGCAAACGCGGGAACGCTGGGCGAGGGTGAACCGGGTCGTCAACCGGTTCTCGATGCCGCTGTTTCTCTTCCACTCGACCGGTATGGCCATCGCGTTCTGGTTGGGGCGATGGATGGGGTTCTACTCGAAGCGGCAGCCCGACTTCCGGTGGTGGCTCTTTCGGCCCGTGTCCTTCGTGATGCCGTTGTTGTTCACTTTGCCGGTCATCTACCTCTTCGGTCGTCGTTGGATCAAAGGCTCCTCGTCCCAGCGGGTGACACCGACCTGAGTGGCTCAGCGTGGGTTCGTCGCGCCCCGTGTGATCAGTTCTTCGAGGCGCTCAACCGGCATCGGGCGAGCGAAGTAGTAGCCCTGTCCACGGGAGCATCCGAGCTCGGCCAACAGCGCCGCCTGTTCTGCTGCTTCGATGCCCTCGGCGGTGACCTCCATACCGAGGGACTCCGCGAGACGGATGATGGTCGACACGATCGCGAGGTCTTCTCCCTCGCCCGGAAGGCCGTTGACGAATGACTGGTCGATCTTCAAGACGTCGACGGGGAACTGTTTGAGGTAGCTCAACGACGAGTACCCCGTTCCGAAGTCGTCGACCGCGAGGGAGATGCCGAGTGCGTCGAGGGCCTCGAGGGTGGTGCGGCTCGCTTCGGCGTCTGCCATCAGGGCGGTCTCGGTGATCTCGAGGCAGAGGCGCGACGGAGTGAGCCCACTTCGTTCGAGGACGCCGTGAACCCGATCGATGAGGCCGTCGTCGTCGAGTTGCCGGGCGGAGAGGTTCACCCGGACGATCAGCTCTCGGCCCGTCGGCGTCACCGGCCAGAGCGCCGCTCGGCGGCATGCCTCCTCCATCACCCAGGAGCCGAGCGGGATGATCATGCCGTTCTCCTCGGCGAGCCCGACGAAGGAAGCGGCGCTCACCAGTCCGTCTGGGCTCCGCCACCGCAGCAACGCTTCGGCCCCGAGGATCTCTCCGGTGATGAGGTTGACCTCCGGCTGGTAGTGGACCTCGAACTCACGGCGATCGATTGCTGCGCGGAGGCGCTGGTCCAACTCGAGGCGACCCCGGACCTCCTCGGCGAGCGTCTCATCGAAGACGGAGACCCGGTTCTGGCCGCTCTCCTTCGCCCGGTACATCGCCGCGTCAGCCCACTGGAGCATCTCGGCCGGCGTGGCATTCGGGTGGGGTGCCACCGCGATGCCCACCGAGCAGGAGATCGCGAGGCGACGGTGCGCAACGGTCATCGGCTCCTTGAGCGCGAACTGCAAGCGCTCCGCCATACAACGGGCGTCGTCGATGTCGCGGCAACCCGAGAGCAAAACGGTGAACTCGTCACCACCCATCCGGGCGAGGAGGTCGTCGGCGTGCAATGCCTCACGGAGTCGCCCGCTCACCACCCGCAGCAACTCGTCGCCCGCACGGTGGCCGAGCGAGTCGTTGACGACTTTGAACCGGTCGAGGTCCAAGAAGAGCACCGCGACGGTTGAGCCATCGACATCCATCGAGGCGAGGGCATCGCTGAGATGCGACATGAACGCCTCGCGATTCGGGAGGCCGGTTAGGGCGTCATGGCTCGCGCGGTAGGTGAGTTCGGCCTCGTGGCGGCGCCGCTCGGTGAGGTCGACCGACACCAGGAGCAACGAACGAATCTCCCCGTCCTCGCCTTCTTCGGGCACGAAGCGGCTCATCAGGAACCGCGTGCCCTCGGGGGTCGCGACCTCGAAGCTGGCCGTCTGGATCTGGCCGGTGCGGATCACCTCACGCCAGGTCTCGTTCAGCGACCCGAGGTACTCCTCGCCCACGGCGTAGGAGCCGTCCGCCCGCCGGGGCAGCAACGCCTTCGCTGCGGGGTTCGCGAACAGGGGGTTGCCGTCGAGGTCGAAGCGGACGACTGGGATCGGCAGGTTGTTGACCAGGGCAGCGAAGCGGGTCTGGCTCGCGTCGAGCGCGGCCTCAGCGACCTGCACCGAGGTGACGTCGTCGACGCGCACGACATAATTCGTGATCCGGCCGGATGCATCGCGCACGCTTCGGGGAAAGATCTCCCCGAACACACGCCGTCCGTGGCCGGTCCGCAGTTCACAGCGGTGACCGTTCCCGTCAGTGCGATCGCCGGAGTGGGCCTGTTGCGCCATCCATTCGGTTCCCCACGCCACGGTCCGCTCGCGGTCGTGGTCGGCGATGATCGTGCCGGCGTCGACACCTTCGAGCACCGACGGGGGGAGTCCGACCAGGCGGCTGAGTTCCTCGTTGACGCGTTCGATGACGCCGGTCGGCGACAACACTGCGATCGGAACCGGCGACTCCTCGAACCCCATCCGGAGCTGTTCGATCGTGCGCTGGAGTTCTGCTGCGGAGCGTTTGCGTGCGAGCAGTTGGGCGAAGCTCAACGCGAACATCCCGAGCGCGACGAGGTCGTCGGTCGTCCAGGTGGCGCGCTCGCCGACCCAGTCGAAACCAAGGCTTCCGACGCAGCGGCCACCAATCACGATGGGGAACTCGAGGAGCGAGACGATGCCGTCGGCGAGGAGGAAGTCGCGGTCGACGACCCACATGCCGTCGAGCGCCGCGACATCGGCGATGGCGATGAGCTCGCCCGCAGCACTGCGGTCCGACAGCAGCGGCGTGAACTCGAGTGACATCTCTTCGTAGCGTTCGGAGTCGGGAGTGACCCCGGGTGCACACCACTCGTGGGTCATGGTCTCGCTCCACGCCTCGAAGTCGAAGCTCAGTAGGTAGGAGCGGCTCGCGTTGAGGAAGAGACCAACTTCCCGGAGAGCCCAGTGGAGCGCATCGTCGATCTCGGCGGACACGACGTGGATGAAGCGACGCTGAACCGACTCGATGATCCGTTCGAGGGAGATCTTGCGCTCGAGAGCTGTCGCGTTCGCTCGTTCAACGGTGACGTCTCGGCCGCTGATCAGGATCCAGTGCTGCTCGTGATGCTCGATCGTCCGGGCCTGGACGTTCACGCTGTGGTACGCGCCGTCTCCGTAGCGGACGAGGCAGTCGACCTCCACCGCGGTTGCCCCGTCTTGGAGTTGGCCGACGGCACGGACCACGTTGTCCCAGTGGTCCGGATGGATCGCCCGGGCGAGCGACATCCCGTGAAGGGCTGCGGGATCTACCCCGACGACGTCACTCAGCGAATCCGAGGCGAAATGGATGACCAGCTCGTGGTCCGTGAGCAACAGGAGCTGCGGCATCTTGCGCACGACCTGCTCGAACAGCCCGCGCGGCAGCACGTCGGGCGCACGGTACGGCGCGCCTGTCTCCGCAGGCGTGAGTGGTGAGTCGACGTTGGTCACTGGGGGGAACATCGGCGCGCCAATGCGGACGCTGAACAAAGATCGAGGTCGACCCTTCGGTCCCACGCTCCGCCGTGATGTCCGATTTCCGCTCGTCGGCGTCAGATCTGCGGGGAAGACTGGGGCGCGTGGAACTCGACGACGCGCAACGTCGGAGTGTCTGTCGAAGTCGCGACGCGCGCTTCGACGGATGGTTCGTGATGGCGGTGACCTCCACGGGGATCTACTGCCGACCGTCGTGTCCTGCTCGTCCGGCGAAACCCGAGCACCTCCGGTTCTTCCCGACGACGGCCGCGGCGCAACGCGAGGGGTTCCGAGCCTGTAAGCGGTGTCGCCCTGACGCCTCGCCGGGGTCGCCGGAGTGGGCAACGCGCGCTGACGTTGTGGCTCGGGCCATGCGCCTGATTGCCGACGGAGTCGTCGATCGTGACGGCGTGGAAGCCTTGGCGTCGCGCCTCGGATACAGCTCCCGGCACCTGAACCGTCTGATGCTCGCGGAACTCGGTGCAACCGCCGCGTCGGTGGCTGCCGCGCAGCGCGCGCAGACGGCGAGGACACTCATCGAAACGACTGATCTTCCCTTCACGCAGGTGGCGTTCGCCGCGGGGTTCGGGAGCATTCGACAGTTCAACGAGGTTGTCGCCCGGGTGTTCGAGTCGTCTCCTGGGGCACTTCGAGCCGCCGCGGCATCAGCGGGGGGTGGCCGGAGCGAACCGGGTGTGATCCAACTCCGCTTGCCGGTTCGCGAGCCTTACGACGCTGCCGCGATGTGGGCGTTTCTGACCCGCCGTGCACTCGACGATGTCGAGTGGCGGGACGGCGACGCGTACGTGCGGAGACTCCGCCTGCCGCATGGAAGCGGCGTCGTATCGCTCCGATCCGTTCCGGGGGCCTTTCTCGCGCAACTGCGCCTTGATGACCTCGCGGACCTGAGCGCGGCGGTGCAGCGCTGTCGGCGACTGCTCGATCTCGATGCAGATCCGGTGGCGATCGATGCTGCGCTCATCGACCTCGGGCATCCGGGCGCGCGAGTACCCGGAGCGGTCGATGGTTGGGAGCTCGCGGCCCGAGCCATTGCCGGCCAGCAGGTCTCGGTCGCGTCGGCTCGGCGCACCCTTTCGCGGATCTGTGCGGCAGCCCCCGATGCTGCCGGATTTCCCGAGGCGGCGTGGGTGGCCTCGCTGCGGAGCACTGAGCTGCCACTGCCGACCGCTCGGGCTGAAACGCTGATCCGTCTGGCCCGCGCTGTCGTCGATGGCGCGCTTGACCTGAGCGACGGCGCCGATCGCGGTGCCACTCGCGCCGCACTGCTCGGCATCACCGGAATCGGGCCGTGGACCGCCGGCTACATCGCCATGCGGGCTCTCGGTGACCCCGACGTCATGTTGGCGGGCGATCTCGTCGTCCGACGACAACTCGCGGGACGCGACCCGTCTCGGTGGGCTCCGTGGCGCTCGTACGCGACCGTTCGTCTTTGGCTCGGAGCCGCGGCCTCGTCGAAGTCCCCAGCCGATGCGGAATCGAAAGGATGACCCCCATGTTGTGTCGCACCAATCTCGCCAGCCCCGTCGGCGTGCTGACGCTGATCGCTTCAGACGCCGGGCTGCGTGCGGTCCTGTGGCCTGACGAGCGTGACGGCCGTGTCCGCCTCGACGATCCGATCGATCGCCAGCACCCGATCAGCGATCTCGCGGCGATCCAGCTCGAGGAGTACTTCGCGGGTGAGCGGCGAGGCTTCGATGTCCCGCTCGACCTGGTCGGCACCGAGTTCCAGGTGACGGTGTGGCGGTCGCTCGCGGAGATCCCCTACGGCGAGACGCGCACCTATGCGGAACATGCCCGGCGAGTGGGTCGGCCTACCGCGACACGGGCGGTCGGCGCCGCGAACGGGCGGAACCCGGTGTCGATCATCCTGCCGTGCCATCGAGTCGTGGGCGCCGACGGCTCCCTCACGGGATTCGCCGGCGGCGTGGACACGAAGCGGTGGCTGTTGGACCATGAGCGTCGTGACGATCGACTCCTCTGAGCCCCGCAATCGCCCGACGCCGAGAGTGACGAACGCACCCTCGGAGCGATCCCGGGTCCGCCGTCTCGCTGAACACGCTCGTTATGACCGCCCGGCAATCGACGCGATCCTCGATGCGGCGATTGTCGGACATCTCGGGATTGTCGACCCGTCCGGTCAGCCGGTTGTCCTACCGGTTGCGATCGCTCGGCGCGGCGACGAGGTCCTGATGCATGGATCGGTCGCGTCTCGGCTGTTTCGGGCGGGGGCGTCTCGTGCTCCGATGTGTCTGACGGTGACCCACATCGATGGCCTGATCGTCGCGCGCTCGCTCTTCGCGTCCTCGATGCGGTACCGCTCGGTCGTGGTGGTCGGCAACGGTCGCCGCGTGGAGGACACCGAAGCGGCGCTCGTGGCGTTGTCGGAGCATCTCGTGCCAGGTCGAGCCGATGAGGTGCGACGATCGAGCCGCTCGGAACTGGCCCGGACGATGGTCGTCTCACTGGTCCTCGACGAGGCGTCTGCCAAGGTGAACGACGGCTGGCCGGACGATCCGCCCGAGGATGTGGCAGGGAGCGCCTGGGCGGGGGTGATTCCTCTCCGGACCGTGGCCGACCCGCCGGCGGCCGCCCCAGACCTACGGCCGGGGATCACCGTGCCACCGTCGGTTGACGCCTATCTCCCCCCGGGCTGACCCGTCGCGACAATCACCGCTTCGTCCGGCTCGAGGACGGCTCCGCACGGCTCGCCGGGCGGCCGGATTGTCGACAACAACACGGTCCCGTCGACAACGTCGGCGACCGAGGACACGTCGACGTTGCGTTCGAGAAAGTTCACGAGCACGGTCACCGAACTGTCGCCGTCGAAACGGCGGAAGGCGACGGTGCCGTCGGGCGAGTCCACGAGCTCCGACGCGCCCCCAACCAACGCCGCAGTCCGTCGACGGATCGCGATGAGGCGACGATAGAGATGCAGGATCGAGGTCGGGTCATCCCGCAGATTCGCGACGTTGCGGCGAGCCGCGTCGGGTGGCCACGGCAACCATGGCGAGTCGCCTGCCCATCCGTGGGTGGGCGTCCCGTCCCAGGGGATCGGGCCACGACAGCCGTCGCGTCCGGCGGGGTCGCGGCGCTGGGTCGGGTCCACCTCGGCGTCGAGCAGGCCGAGTTCCTCGCCCATATAGAGGAACGGGGTGCCTCGGAGGGTGAGGAGCAGTACCGCCGCAGCACGAGCTCGAGCTTCAGATCCGCCGTATCGGCTTCGGTGGCGGGGGTTGTCGTGGTTCGACAGCACCCACGTCGGCCATGCCCCGCGGGGGTCGAACGCCGATGCGGCGACACGGATCTGCTCGTGCCAGGCGGCGGCGTCCCATGGGGCGTGCAGTGGCGCGAAGTTGAAACACATGTGCAACTCGTCGTCGTTGCCGTAGTGCTCGGCGACGAGTTCGGTGTCGAGCAGGTACACCTCGCCGATCGAGACACGGTCGCCGTCGTAGGAGTCGAGCAGCGCCCGGATCGTCCGCAGATGCGCATGGGTCTCGGACCGGTCGTTCAGCACCACATGGGGAAGGCCGGCCACCTCAGCGGGGTCATCGGCGAGTGACGGGTCTTTGCCGATCAGGTGCACGACGTCCATCCGGAATCCGTCGACTCCGCGGTCGAGCCAGAAGCGCAGGGTGTCGCACATTGCCGAGACCACTGCAGGATTCGCCCAGTTCAGGTCGGGCTGTTCGGGGAGGAAGCAGTGCAGGTAGTACTGACCACTCGCGTCGTCGAAGGTCCACGCGGGGCCCATCGTCAGCGACTCGATCCAGTTGTTCGGCGGACCTCCGTCCGCTGCCGGGTCCCGCCAGACGTACCAGTCGCGGTGGGGGTCCTCAGGCGACGATCGGCTCGCCACGAACCACGGGTGGTCGATCGAGGTGTGATTCGGCACCCAGTCGATCACGACCTTGATGCCCAGCGCGTGGGCATCGGCAACGAGCGCGTCGAACGTGTCGAGATCCCCGAACATCGGGTCGACGTCGCAATAGTCGGCGACGTCATAGCCGTAGTCGAACCCGGGGGAGGGGAAGAACGGGGAGATCCACACGGCGTCGACACCGAGCCACGCGAGGTGCTCGAGGTGGCGTCGGATTCCCCCGAGGTCGCCGACGCCTTCGGCGCCGACACCGGTGTCGCAGAAGGAGCGCGGGTAGATCTGATACGCAACCGCGGACTTCCACCAGGGGTCGGTCATGGCGCGGTCTTCCTGGAACTCACTTGGCCTTCCGCGTGCGGGTTGCCGCAGTGGCCGTCCCTACGACCGCGGCGTGAATCTGCTCGATCCGCTCCGCCATCGTCGGCACCTCGTCGAGCAGTTCGAGCCGATCGCGCAGATCGACGAGCAGTCCACGCACATCGCCGAGCACGGCGGCCGCCTCGGCGAGGGTGGACTCGACGTTGATGAGGGTGGAGCTGACCGTCCCGAGCGTTGTGTCCACCCGTTCCAAGACGGCGTCCACTTGTCGCAGGGTGATGTCGGCTCTGCCCAAGGTGTCCGCGAGCGGGTTCGGTATCAGCCGTGCCACGTGAGTCCCCCCCGGTTGTCGGCGGCTGCAGCGTAGGGGACCGACTCCTCGCCTGCTGCGGTTCGCCCCGAGGTCTATGCGGGGGTCGCGGCGTCGATTGCTGCGGTGACGAGCGCCTGCTGCTGCGTCTCGGTGAGCCGGATCGGCGCGCCGTTGAGCAGGAGCGACGTCACGATGTTCGCCCGGCGAACGATGACGACCCAACGCGGCATCGTCGTCTCGGGTTGCCACACGCCGATCTCGTCGGCGGCGGTCGCGTCGATGCCCGACGGCACGGTCGAGGCGACACTCGAGCTTTGGCCGTCGGATACCCCACGGGCGTTGAACCCCTGGCAGACGTCGGCGGGAACCCCCGCGAGCATGGTGAGCGCCATGTAGAGGATGTGGGCGTCGCTTGGCGAGTCGACGTGGGTCCGGGTGACGGCGGCGGCGACGGGTTGCCCGCTGACTTGCCAGACCTCCTGGGTGGTCGCGTTGAGTCCGATGAGCGGCGTGCGCACGACGCTGCAGTCGTCGCTGCGGATCGAGTTGTACGCCTGGAGACGGAGTCGAGCCGGCAGGTAGGAGAAGTCGATGAGGAGGTCTCGACGATCGGGCGCCGCGACGGTCGGACCGACATTGGCGTCGATCGCGGCGCGCATCGAGGTGACGGCGGCGGCGCCGGCTCGAGGGCCGATCTGGTCGAGTTGTGGTGCTGCCACGTACAACAGCGTCCGATACCGACCAATACCTGCGGCGCTGATCGGAACGAGGTCGGTCGTTGACGTGACCGACGCGGTGTTGGTCGGTGTGTCGCGCTCGGCGCCCGTCTTCGAAGGTTCGGGTCCGCTCGTACGTCCGAGGGCAAACGCTCCGGCTGCCACCGCGACGACCAACGCAGCGACCGCAGTGACCGCTCCAGTCCGCCCACGGCCCGCCCTCGACGACCTGCCGGTCGAGAGTTCGGATTCCACGGTCGAAGGTGATGGGACGCCGATACCCGAACGATTGACCGACTCCACATCGGACTCGAGTACGACGGCCGGTGTCGGTGGAAACCCGCTCGTACGTTCGATCGCGAGCAGCTCGTCGAGCACCTCGGTCATCGACGCCGGCCGATCGTCGGGTTCAACCGCGGTCATGCGCCCGACGAGGTCGCGCAGCCGGTCCGTGCCCTGCGGTTCGTCGTACGGATCGATCCGATCGACGCACTCGCGGAGCATCGCTCCGAGCGAATAGACGTCTCCGGGGATATCGGGCGGACCACCGGCGAGGCGTTCGGGCGCGGCGCGCGACGGCGTCAGACCGTCGGCCGCGGGGTGTCCGACGAGCATGGCGACGCCGAAATCGCTGAGTTTGGGATGCCCGCCCGTCGTGAGCAGAACGTTCGCCTCCTTCACGTCTCCGTGAACCACGCCGAATCGATGTGCTGTTTCGAGCGCTGCGGCGAGCCACGCACCCACGCTGACGACCCGACGCAACAGCAACGGGTCGGGGTGGCTCAACTCGTCCGCGAGCGTCCCCCCGCCGACGAACTCCATGATGAGAAAGGCTGAGTCGTCGGTCACCCCGACCGAATACAGCGACACGATCCCGGGGTGGGGAGGCATGCGGGCAGCGACGCGCGCTTCGGCCAGCACGCGTTCGGTGACTTCCGAGGTCGCGTCGGGGCGCAGGATCTTGACGGCGACGGTACGGCCCAGCGACGCCTGGTAGCCGCGGTAGACGTTGCCGCAACCTCCGACGCCGAGGAGATCGAGCACCTGGACCTCGACTGCGCCGACGAGGCGCGGAGCATCGTTCATTGGTCTCCCATCGGTTCGGCCGTGGGGCAGAGTGCCGAGAGGTCGGCTGTTGACACCAGCCCGGTAGCGAGCGCCAACTCGACAAGTTGGCGTCGCCCGTCGCGTCGCTCGAGCCCGACGGCGGATCCGGTGTCGTCCTCTTCTCGAATCGCCAACGCCCGGCGGAGGTAGTTCAGCCGTCGTTCGACCGAGCGCGCCGTGAGATGGCGGCTCTCGAGATGGCAGCGGTTGAGTCGAACGGCGAGCGCCGCGTCGGAGGGAACGTGGCCCGAGCGCGGGTCGAGCAGTTGCGGCTCACAGAGCGCGACGAGGGTCCGGAAATAGCCCGTTGAGCGATCGATCGCGAAGGGCTCGATGGTCGGCGGGCCGCTGCGGTCGATCGCAGGATCATCGTCTTCGTCGCTCATCGGAACGGTTCGACACTCGACGGTGAAGGTCAACTGCTCTGAGCCGAGCAGCACGGTGACTGACGAGTGTTGCCAGGGAACCGTGCGGCACACGCCGGGTGGGAGGTCGTCGCGACCGAAACCGTGGAGGTCGGCGACAAGGAGATGGAGGCGAGACCCGGTGTTGGCGAGTTGCCAGCCGGAGGGGAGCACCGAGATGTAGCCGGCGTGTCGATGCAGCCGAGGGTCGTCGCTCAACTGGAGATCGACCCCCTCGTCAGGGCCGGCGCGTCCGAATCGGATCACATCACCGCCCTCAGCGGTTCGGCTCCAACCCGGAGAAGTGACGACGACAACCAACTTTCCACCACCGTTTCGCGCGCGCCTGGGAGATGGTAGGACACGGCATGTGAGCGCCCGAGCCCGTTGCCATGTTTGACGACCACGACATCACCCGGAGACGCATCGAGCGCGTTCGCCGGGAACTGATCACCCCGAACCGAGTTGCCGCCACAATGCCGTTCGACCTCGAGATGTGGGAGGTCCCCGATGACGCCGACGACGGACTCGTCGGAGAGCCCGTCGCTCTCGACGCAGCCCGCGCAGCGACCTTCCGGCCGGTCGAGACGGGAACGCCGTGGGGTAGACCGTGGGGGACCGCCTGGTTCCGGCTCTCGGCGACCGTCCCCAGCGAGTGGCACGACCTGCCGATCGAGGCGGAGGTCGATCTCGGGTTCGGACGGCGGGGGCCGGGGTTCATGTCGGAGGGGCTCGTGTGGCGTGATCGAGGTGACGGCACCTATCTGCCGGACCGCGGCCTGCACCCGGCTGCGCACACCTGGCGGTTGGCCGATCACGCGGTCGGCGGCCAACGCATCACCATGCTCGTCGAGGCGGCAGCAAACCCGCTGCTCGCGCACGGTCGGGAAGATCCCAACAGTGACCGGACCACGGCCGGCTCCAGCGCGATCTACCGGGTCTCGACCGTCGCGCTCGTGGTGCCGAACCCCGAGGTCTCGGCGCTGCACCACGACCTCCGGGTTCTGGCCGACCTCGTCGGCTCGCTCGACGCCCGCTCGACCCGGGCGCGCGAAATTTGGGTGGCGATCGCTCGTGCGCTCGACGCGCTGCGCGCAGATGACGTCGCCCGCTCGGCCGAGGCGGCGCGGGCGGAGCTCGCGGCGGTACTCGCACGTCCGGCGACCGCGTCGGCCCATCACATCACGGCGGTCGGTCACGCACACATCGACTCCGCATGGCTGTGGCCGATCCGCGAAACCAAGCGAAAGTGCGCCCGGACCTTCTCGAATGTGCTGCGCAGGATGGAAGTTGACCCCGACTTGGTGTTCGCCTGTTCGCAGGCCGTCCAGTACGAGTGGATGCGCATCGGGTACCCGTCGATCTTCGAGGAGATCCGTCAGCGGGTTGCAGAGGGACGCTGGGTGCCCGTGGGTGGCAACTGGGTGGAGGCGGACGGGAACCTCACCGGCGGCGAATCCCTCGTGCGCCAGTTCGTCCACGGCCAGCGGTACTTCCGGGAGCATTTCGGCGTCACCTGTTCCGAGCAGTGGATCCCCGACGTCTTCGGCTATCCCGGCTCGCTCCCGCAGATTTGTCGCCTCGCCGGCGCCGAGCGCTTCCTCACGCAGAAGATGTCCTGGAACCGAACCAACCGGTTTCCCCATCACACGTTCTGGTGGGAGGGCATCGACGGTAGTCGCGTCTTCACCCACTTCCCGCCGGTGGACACCTACAACGCGTCGATGCTCCCTTCGGAGCTGATCCACGCCGAGGCCGGCTTCGCGGAAGCCGGCGCAGCGTCGCGCTCGCTGATGCCGTTCGGGTTCGGAGACGGCGGCGGCGGCCCCAACCGCGACATGGCGGAGCGGTTCGCTCGGGTCCGTGATCTCGAGGGGCTCCCACGCGTCGAGATGGGAACACCCGCGGCGTTCTTCGACGCTGCGATGGCCGAATACCCAGACGCTCCCGTGTGGTTCGGAGAGCTCTACTTCGAAATGCACCGTGGCACTTACACCTCCCAGGCGCGCACCAAACAGGGCAATCGCCGCTGTGAGGCGCTGCTCCGCGAGGCGGAGCTCTGGTCGGTTGCGGCGTTCGGGTGCCGGGAGACCGACGGCTACCCCGCCGCGGCCCTCGACCGGATCTGGAAGGAGGTGTTGCTGCTCCAGTTCCACGACATCCTCCCTGGTTCGTCGATCGCCTGGGTGCACCGGGAGGCCGAAGCGACCCATGAGCGGCTCGCCTCAGAGCTCGAGGAGCTCATCGAAACGGCGTTGCGGTCCCTGGCGGTGACCGGCCCGCAGCTCGTGAACTCGGCGCCGCATCACCGCCGTGAGGTCGTCGTGGTTGACGACGCCAGGCGCCTCGAGGTGGGCCAGCGACTCACCGATGGGCGTGTCGCGGTGATTGCCGACGTGGCCGGTGCCGGGATCGCTCCGCTCGCCACCACGATCGACGCCCCGGTGGTGACGGTCGCGGACGGCGACGTGGTGATGGACAACGGCCGGCTCCGGGTCCGTTTCGACAACGAGGGGGCGGTGGTGTCGTTGTTCGACATCGCCGGTGACCGCGAGCTCATCGCGGCCGGAGGTCGCGGGGGTATCGCCCAACTCCACGAGGACCTCCCGCTGGAGTACGACGCGTGGGACATCGAGGAGTACTACCGCCGCGCCGAGGTTCACCTCGAACCCTCGGCGGTCGTCGAGGTGGTCGACCGTGGCCCCCTCATCGCCCGCGTGGCCGTCCGCTGGGTCGTCCAATCCTCGGTGCTGACCCAGACCTTCGAGCTGCGCTCCGGGTCCGATCAACTCGACGTCGAGGTCGAACTCGACTGGCATGAGCATGATCACCTGCTGAAGCTGGCGTGGCCGCTCGACCTGCTCTGCGGCGATGTCACCCGCCACATCCAGTACGGCTCGATCCGGACGCCGATCCACACGAACACGTCGTGGGACCACGCGCGCTTCGAGATCTGTGCCCACCACTGGCTCTCGGCGAGCGAAGGTGACGTTGGCGTCGCGATCCTCTCCGATTCGCGCTTCGGCTACGACGCGACCCGGACCCGCGACCTCAACGGTGCTCCGTCAACGACCCTGCGTCTCACCGCGGTCAAGGGTGCCCGGTATCCCGATCCCCGCGCGGATGAGGGGCCGCACCGGTTCCGCTACGCGGTCCGTCCCCACGGTCGTGACCTGGCGCCCGTGTCCGACGCCGGATACGCGCTGCGACATCCGATGCGTCTCGTCTGGGGCGACGCTCCTGGGGAGCTTCCCGAGCCGGTGGTCGCCTCGACCCACCCGGGCGCGATCGTCGAGGTCGCGAAGGCGGCGGAGGACGGATCCGGGGACCTGATCGTCCGCCTGTTCGAAGCGTTGGGGTCACGGTCGAGGGCCTGTGTGCGTTTCGGTCGAGCGGTCACCGGCGTGCGTGTCGTCGATCTGCTGGAGGACGAGCGACCGGGTGTCCCGAGCGTTGCACTCGAGACGAGCGATGACGGTCGCGAGGTGAGCGTCACGCTCGCGCCGTTCCAGATCGTCACGCTCCGGATGTCACAGCGCTGACGCGACGTTGTGACATCGGGCTCGGTGCCGGTGCCGGGGGCGCGAGCGCGGACAGACTGAGCGGATGCAAGTGACCCCCCTGCCCTCATCCACCCTCGCGCGCTCGGACGGCCTCGAACGGGTTGTACCGGACACCGACCCCGACAAGATCGCGCACCTCCTCCGCCGTGATGGAGGTGTCGTGATCGAAGAACTCCTCGACGCGGCGACCGTGGCACGCCTCGACGCAGAACTCGCACCCCACGTCGCAGCGCGACGGCCGGGGTTCAAAGATGGCCACGACGACAGCTTCTATGGCTCGGCGACCGTCAGGATCCAGGGCCTCGCCGCCAAGAGCAGCACCTTCGTCGAGCGCTACCTGCTCCACCCGACGCTGCTGGCGATCGCGGATCGCATCCTGTTGCCGCACTGCGGCGACTACTGGATGAGCCAAGCCGAAACGATCTTCATCCACTCCGGAAACCCGGCACAGGAACTGCACCGAGACGATTGCAACTGGGGTGTCGCCCAGCGTCTCGGGATCGACCTGCAGATCTCCGTGTTGTTGGCGCTCGGGGACTACGACGCCGACGTCGGAGCAACCCGGGTGATCGCCGGCTCCCACACCTGGCCCCTCGAGCGGCCGATCGACGACGCGGACGCGACGCCGGTGGAGATGGAGCCCGGCTCTGCGCTCGTCTACCTGGGCAGCCTCGTCCACGGCGGTGGTGCGAACCGCACCGCCGACCGCGTTCGCAAGGGCCTGTACCTCGCGTACCTCCAGGGTTGGCTCACCCCCGAGGAGGCGGTTCCCGTCGGCATCGGCCCAGAGGTTGCTGCGACCCTGCCGCAACGGGCCCGCGAGTTGCTCGGCTGGGCGAACCTCCGCCCGCCGGAGAATGCCGCCGACCCGGCTGAGGCGGCGTTGCAACTCTGGCAACTCGACGCGGCCGATCTCGAGCGTCTGTCGGGTTCCTTCCACCACCGCTGAGCCGTTTCGCGGTTGATCCGCCGCCGTGCCGGGAATGAGCCCCGGCGCGGCGGCGTTAGCATGCCCGCCGACCTGATCCGCTGACTACGAGGTGCTGTTATGGCTTTCGAACTTCCGCCCCTGCCCTACGCGAAGGATGCGCTGGCATCCAAGGGTGTCTCCCAGGAAACGCTCGAGTACCACCACGACAAGCACCACGCGGCCTACGTGACCAACCTCAACAAGGCCATCGAGGGCACGCCGAACGCCGACAAGTCCCTCGAGGAGATCATCCTCAGCTCCGAGGGTGGCGTCTTCAACAACGCCGCACAGATCTGGAACCACACGTTCTTCTGGAACTCGATGTCGCCCACGGGTGGCGGGGCCCCCAGCGGCGAGGTGGCCGATCGCATCAACCGCGATTTCGGCTCCTTCGATGATTTCAAGTCCGCGTTCGCCGATGCCGCCGCCACCCAGTTCGGCTCGGGATGGGCGTGGCTCGTCGAAGACGGCGGAAAGCTCGCCGTCATGAAGACGCCGAACGCAGAGCTCCCGATGACCAGCGGCAAGAAGGCGCTGCTGACCCTCGACGTCTGGGAGCACGCCTACTACATCGACTTCCGCAATGCGCGTCCCAACCACATCAGCAACTTCCTCGAGAACCTCGCGAACTGGGACTTCGTCGCCCAGAACCTCGCCGGCTAGGCACCGCGCATGAACCGCCGCCTGGCGGCGGCGCTGGTGTTC
>JAKOVA010000235.1 GCA_029782335.1 Actinomycetes bacterium
ATGGCAACGGCAACGATTCATACAGCATCGCCGGCACTCATCTCGCCTTTGGCGTCGAGGCCAGCGGCAACGTGATCGACGGCGGGCCGGGCAACGACAGCATCGACGCCGGCACCGGTGCGGACATCGTGCACGGCGGCGACGATGACGATGTCATCTACGGCATGGGCGAGGCGGATGAGCTCTTCGGCGACGCGGGCCAGGACCATCTGTACGGCGACGGCACGCCGTTCGATTACTTGAACAACACGCCGGCGGCGTATCACGGCAACGACGTGCTCGTGGGCGGCGCCGGCAACGACACGTTGGTGGGACAGGGCGGTGATGACGACCTGTACGGCGGCAGCGAAGACGACGCGCTCTGGGGCGATCAATCCGACCCGATCTACACGCCGGTGAGCGTGCACGGCGATGACTACCTGGACGGCGGCGACGGGGTCGACCAGCTGATCGGTGGAGGCAGGGACGACGAGTTGTACGGTGGTGCGGGTGACGATCTCTTGTGGGGCGACGACAACGACGAGAACATGGTCCCGTCCAGCGCGCATGGCGACGATTACCTGGAAGGCGGCGACGGCGCCGATCAGATTATTGGCGGCGGAAAGGACGACGAACTGTACGGCGGCGCGGGCGACGACAACCTCACCGGCGACGACTATCAGGACATCGTTCCCGTGAGCGCACACGGCAACGACTTGCTTGACGGCGGAGACGGCAATGATCTGATGGCGGGGTCGGGCGGCGACGACGAGCTGTATGGCGGCAACGGCAACGACCAACTGGAGGGTGATGCCGTCAACACAAGGCTCGTTGAATCCGCGCACGGCATCGACTGGCTCGACGGCGGGGCGGGTAACGACACCCTGATCGGCGGCGGCAATGGAGATACGCTCCTCGGAGGCGACGGCGATGACATGCTCTCCGGCGACGGCCCCGCGGATTACCTCGCGACATCAGCACACGGCGACGACTGGCTGGATGGCGGCGCGGGCAACGACGATTTGTGGGGCAATGGCGGCAACGACACGCTGATCGGCGGCGCGGGAACGGATTCCTTCGACGGCGGCGCCGGCAACGACCGGTACGTGTTTCAGTCCGGTGACAGTCCGCTGAATGCGTTGGGCCAGGCCGAAGGCATCATCGATGGGCAAGGCAACAACACCGTCGAATTCGGCGCAGGGATCGCGCCCGAGTCGCTGCAGTTCGCGGTGGACGGCAGCGGCCAATGGTTCAACATCGTCTACGGTGCGGACGATCGCTTGCTGATCCAGGACGGTCTGTCGGGCAGCGTTCAGAACTATGAGTTCGCCGACGGCACGAAGGTCAGCTACAGCGAACTCGTCGGCAGGTATTCGGCCACCGTGATCTATGGACGCAGTTGGATCGGCAGCGTCCAGACGATCGGCGGCTTCGGCTACGACACGATTTCTGCTGCGGGGGGCTTTGCGATTCTGTCGGGCGGCCGCGGCGACGACGTCCTATCCGCGTCCGGCGGCAACAACACCTATCGATTCAGTCTCGGCGACGGACACGACAGCCTTCAGGATTTCAGCGGCAGCGATCCCAACAGCGGCCAGCCGTGGGCGGCGAGCCGCATCTCCTTCGGTACCGGCATCGCGCCGTCGGACGTGAAGCTCAGCAATGACGGAGCGCTGGTGCTTTCCTTCGGCACGAGCGGCACGGACTCGATGCGCGTGATCGGTTTCGATCCGTCCAACGCGCTGACGGCCCCGAACATCGATCAGTATCTGTTCGCCGACGGCACGGTGCTGACCCACGCGCAACTCGTCGCGCGCGGCTTCGACATCGTCGGCACGGCCGCCGCCGACACGCTGAACGGAACGAGCCTCGAGGACCGTTTCGATGGTGGCGCCGGCAACGACACGATGAACGGCGGCGCTGGCAGCGACAGCTATGCGTGGGGTGTTGGTGCCGGGCAGGACGTGATCAATGACGGCGACACCACGGCGGGCGCGACGGATGTGTTGCGGGTCGGGGCCGGTCTGGCGACCACGGACCTGGTGCTGAATCGCAGTGGCGACGACCTGGTCGTGCACGTGCGCAATGGCAACGATCAGGTGACCGTCACGAACCACTTTGCCGGTGCCGGTCTGGAACAGATGGTGTTCGCCGACGGAACGACGTGGAATGCGAGCGACATCGCCGCGCACATCACCAATGAGTTGACGGATGGTGCGGACAACTACACGGGGACGGCGGGACCGGACGTGATCGACGCGCTCGGCGGCAACGACACCGTGCACGGCGCCGGCGGAGACGACGTCATCGAGGGAGGCATCGGCAATGACACGCTGTATGGCGACGCCGGCATCGATCTGCTGATCGGCGGCGCGGGCGTGGACAACCTCTACGGAGGCACCGAGGCCGACACCCTGGATGGGCGTGGCGACAACGCGGCCGACTTGCTGGTGGGCGGCGACGGCGCGGACATCTATCTCTTCGGCCG
>JAKOVA010000242.1 GCA_029782335.1 Actinomycetes bacterium
GCGCTCATGACCCACGATCCGAACGATGGCCCGTTGGTGATCATTGCTCCGCTCTCGGCCCGCGCCGTGTGGCTTGCATGGATCCGTCGCGTGTTCCCGGGCGTCCCCGTCGGGATCATGACCGGCAAGACGTTCGACCCCGAGCAGCTCAAGCAGCCGATCGTGTTCGGGCACTACGACATCATCCACAAGTGGCAGTCGATCTTCTCGATCGGCACGCTCGTGTTCGACGAGGCTCATGCACTCACGAATCGTGATGCACGGCGAACCGTCGCCGCGATGTTCCTGCGGGGTCGCGCGAAGCGTTGCATCCCGATGACCGGTACGCCGATCTGGAACATGCCGCCGAATCTGTGGGCGGTGCTCTGCCTGGCAGCGCCGGGCGCCTGGGGATCGTACTACGACTTCTCGGATCGCTACGGAGCCCCAGAGCCGAGTGCTCACGGCAAGCGGTACACCGGCAGCTCGAACACCGAGGAGCTCAACGCGCGGCTTTCCGACGTCATGCTCCGGCGCAAGTGGAAGGACTGCGCGGCGGATCTGCCACCGATCTCACGGTCGGTGATCGTCGCCGAAGTCTCCGAGGCAGATCGCAAGCGGCTCGACATCATCACGGCCAAGCTCAAGAGCGAGCGCTCGAACACGGCCGGATTCCTGTCGACCTATCGCCAGCAAGTCTCGCGGGTCAAGCACAAGATCATCGAGGCCGAGGCGGCGAAAGTGGTGAGTGCCAACGAGCCGGTCGTGATCTGGACTTGGTACGTCGAGTTCGCGCAGCAGATCGCGCGCTCGTTGCCGGCCTTCTTCGCGTCGATGTCACACCTCGTTGGGATGCCCGAGGTGTTCATGATCCACGGGGAGATCCCGGTGCACAAGCGGGACGGGATCATCGATGCGTGGAAACGCACGCCGAACGGCGTGCTCGTCGCAACGATGAGCGTCGGCCAGGTCGCGATCGACCTGTCTCACTCGCGTGTCGCGATCTTCGGCGAGATCGACTACACCCCGGCGGTGCTCGGACAGACCGAGATGCGCACGTTCGATGCCTCGCGTCCGATGGACATTCGGTTCGTGATCGCGAACCACCTCACCGAGCAACGGATCGTGCGGGCATTGATCGCCAAGCTCGGCGCGGCCGATCCGCTCGGTGTCGGTGCTGCCATCGATACGATCGACGCGCTCCGCGACGCGGTGATGGGCCCCCGCGACGACGGTGATCTCGACCGGCTCATGGAAGACTTCCTAGCGAGCGCAGCATGACC
>JAKOVA010000251.1 GCA_029782335.1 Actinomycetes bacterium
TCGAGGATGGCCGGCACGAAGCCGGCGCCGAGGCCCTGGATGGGATGGGGCGCGGGGTCTCCACCGGAGAGCACCGGCGATTTGGCGGGTTCGACGGCGATGATGCGAATCCCGGGTCGGCGTTCGCGGAGCAGTCCGCCGGCGCCGGTGATGGTGCCGCCGGTGCCGACGCCGGCGACGAACGCGTCGATCCCGCCGTCGGTGTCCGTCCAGATCTCCTCACCTGTCGTGAGCCGGTGCACCTCCGAGTTCGCCGGATTCTCGAACTGCTGGGCCATGAACCAGCCGTTGTCGTCGCGAAGTTGTTCCGCCCGGGCGATCGCGCCCTTCATCCCCAGCGCCGGATCGGTGAGGTCGACGGTTGCGCCGTACGCGGTGAGCAGCTTGCGTCGCTCGACGCTCATCGACGACGGCATCGTGAAGACGGCCTGATATCCCTTCGCTGCGGCGACCATCGCCAGACCGATGCCGGTGTTGCCGCTCGTGGGCTCGACGATGGTCCCACCCGGGCGAAGCACCCCGGCCCGCTCCGCTGCCTCGACCATCGCGAGTGCGATCCGATCCTTCACACTGCCGCCCGGGTTGAAGCTCTCGAGCTTGACCGCGAGACGTCCGGGGAGATCGGGCGCGAATCGCCGCAGGGCGACGAGGGGCGTCCGCCCGATCAGTGAAGTGACGTCCGGGTGGATGTTCATGTTGATGCTCCCATCGCTCAGAGTGCTCCCATTTCGCGGTCCTCGAGCCACCCCGGACGCAACAGCGCATCGTCGGTGTGCAGATCGGTTGCGGCGGCGTGACGTTCTGCGATTCGGCGACCCGTCGGCGCGACGACGATCGAGTTCGCCGGCACGTCGTCGATCACCACTGCGTACGGTCCAATGCGCGAATTCGCCCCCACCGTCACGGGGCCCAACACGGCGGCACCCACGCCGAGGGTCACGTTGTCTCCAATGGTCGGGTGGCGCTTGGAACCCTTCTGGTCGGCCCACCAGCCGTGTCCGCCGAGGGTGACGCCGTGGTACATCATCACGTCATCGCCGATCTCGGATGTCTCGCCGATCACGACACCGGCGCCGTGGTCGATGAAGAACCGCCGTCCGATCCTCGCCCCGGGGTGGATCTCCACGCCGGTGATCATGCGGACGATCTGGGAGATCAGCCGCGGCACGAACGGCACCCCGACGTTCCACAGTGCGTGGGACAGGCGGTGGACGATCAGCGCCCAGACTCCCGGATAGAGGACGGCTTCGAGCGACCGCACGCCGTGTAGTGCGGGGTCCTTGCGGTACGCCGTGTCGAGCGCCGGAACCAACCTCAGCCACCGCGGCGGTTGTCTCGTGGTGGCGGCGGCCATGGGATCGAAGATACCCGACCAACATGGTCAGGAAATAGCCGGGACGTGTGAGGTTCGTCACCGTCGGGGCAGTGGCTTGTGCTCGCAGCGCTCCCGAAGGATGATCCTCCGCATGTCTGACGAGTTCGACGACGAGACCGACCTGCCGTTTGAGACCTCGCCCGCCGCGCAGCCGGTGAGCGAGCTCGTCGGCGACGAAGTGGAGCGAGTGGCGCCTGGCGCCACGTTGCGAGAGGTGTGCGCCGTCCTCTCGGATCGAGGCGTCGGCATCGTCGGCATCGGGGATGAGGGGGGCCACCTCGACGGGGTCGTCTCCGAGCGCGACATCATCGCCGCCCTCGCGGCGGGTGCTGATCCCGACGCGGTGACGGCCGGCGACGTGGAGGTCGAACACATCTACTACGTCGATCCGTCGACGACGCTGGAGGAGGTCGCCGCCGAGATGCTCTCCAAGTGGACCCGCCACCTCTTCGTCGGCGAACCCGATCGCCTGTTGGGTGTGGTCTCGATGCGTGACGTGCTGGGAGCGTTCGCAGTCTCGAACGAACTCGACTGAACCGCCGTCTCAGCGCGCTCGTTGGGCGGCGCGGACCTGCCGGTCCATCCAGCGCCGGAGGATAGGAGCGAGCAGACCGGCGCCCCGTGCGGCGAGGGCGGTGGTGGGGTCGATGCAGATGGTGAAGCGGTCTCGTTCGATTCCGTCGAGGATTCCCTCGGCGACACGCGAGGCCGGCACCGGTTTGATCGCTCCGGAGATCGCGACGGTTTCCGGTGGCTTCGACTCGTTCTCCTTCGCGAACCCGGGCGTGTCGGTGTCGGGTGGGTAGACGACGCTGACCCCGACACCGTGGGGTGCAAGCTCCGCTCGGATGGTCTCGGCGAGGCCCCGGAGCGCGAACTTGGTGGGGGAGTATGCGCTGTAGCCGTACACCCCGACGAGCCCCGCGGTCGACGAAACGAAGCACAGGTGGCCGCTGCGCCGTTGTCGCATCGAGTCGACAACCGCGCGGGCCGCATTGACGGCGCCGAGGAAGTTCACCTCCATCTCGGCGCGGAACTCGTCGTCGGGCAACTCCCAGAACCGCCCCGGAAGCGCATAGCCGGCGTTCGCGACCAAGACGTCGCAGGGTCCGGAGTGCGCGGTGAGCTCGCCGATCGCCGCGCGCAACGCGGGGGCGTCACGAACGTCTGCCGTTGCCCACTGCGTGCCGGCTCCGATCGCCGTGGCGGCAGCCTCCAGTTCTGGGGCACGGCGCGCGATCAGCGAGACGCGTGCCCCACGTTGTGCCGCTCCCTCGGCGACGGCCCGACCGATCCCTTCCGATCCGCCGGTCACGATCAGATGCGCGTCGCGGAGCGTGGTCATGAGGACAGTCTGTCAATCCCCCCGCGCCTCGAGCACCGCGTTGGTCTCCGCTCCGGCGAGCACGGCGAACGCGCTGATCCAGAGCCACAACATCGCCAGGACGACCGCCGCGAGCGAGCCGTAGGTCTCGTGATAGGAACCGAAGTTTGCGGTGTACACCTGGAATCCGATTGAGGCCACGGTCCACACGACGACCGCGAGCAGCGCTCCTGGCGTGACGTGACGACGGTCGGCCGCTCCGGGAGCACCGTGGCGGTAGAGCACCGAGAGACTGCCGAAGACGAACAGGCCGATCCCCCCGAGCGCTCCGATCCGCCCGATCCACCTCACGACGCCCGGAACCCGGTCGCCTGCGGTCCATCCGGCCACCGAGATGATCAGCCACAGAGCGGCGGCGCCGGTCACCACCCCCGCTGCCGTGTAGCGAAGAGCGCGGAGTCTCCGGGGGAGGAACCGGCGACGGTCGGGTTCGCCGTAGGTGAGGTGGAGGGCTTCGAGGAGATACGCGGTCGCGCTCGACGCCGACCAGATCGCCGCAGCGATCGACAGGGCGAGGCTCAGTGACAGGGCGCCACCACTCGTTGCCGCGATGTGGGTCAGTTGCCGCGTGAGCAGGGAGCGAACGTCGTGGGGGAGTGATTCGAACAGCGTGCGGGAGGCCTCGGTCACCTCATCGGGATCGGCGACGAGGCCGTACACGGAAACCACGGCAGCGACGGTGGGAATGGCGGCGACGAACAGGAAGAACGCGACCCCGGCCGCGGTCAGCGACGTGTGGTCCTCACGCAACGCCGTCGCCACCTCACGTGCGGCAGGGATCCACGATGGCCGTCTCGAACGCATCCGGCCATCGTCGCGACATCGACGGCGAGCGGCAATCACGGTGACCGGAATGTCGCGACCCCCGCTCGGCGGCTTAGCTTCTGGACCCATGGCCGACGTTCTCGACCTCATCGTCATCGGTGGTAACGCCGGTGGGCTTTCCGCAGCAGTGTTCGCGCGTCAGAGCGGTCTCGACCGAGTCACCGTGCTCGAGCGGGGGACCACCCTGGCGCTGCCCGGTGTCGCGGGTGAGTACGGCCTGGATGTCTCCTACGGCGAGACGGTCACCTCGGTCGACGTTGACGGCGACGACCTGGTGGTGACGACCGACCGGCACACGAGTCGAGCTCGTGCCGTGCTCGTCGCCCTGCGGACCAGCGTCGAGGGCTGGACGCCACCGATCCCGTCGATCGGCGGGGATCGTGTGCACATCGACGAGATTCCGTCTCCGGCGAACGACGTCGACGTCCTCGTCGTCGGCTATCGCGACCATGCCGTCGAGTTGACGGTTCGCCTCGCGGATCTCGGCGCCGGCGTGGTGTTGGCGGCGAAGGGGATGAACCCGCATCGCCTTTCGCCGGTCGGGGCGCAACTGCTCAACGACCTCGAACGCGAGCGCCGAGCGACCTTGCTCTACGCGTCGACGCCGACGCAGATTTCCGAGGCGGACGGCTTCCCGATGGCCGAGTTCAACGACCGCCGCACACCGGACCTGCAGTTCGACCATGTCGTGTTTTCCTCGGGCCGCCGCGCGGTGGGTCCCGAGGCGGTCGGCGCCACCGCGGCGGCGCTGGCGACCGGCAGGGTGTGGTTCCTCGGCACGGCGGAGGAGACACCCGAGAACGCACCGAGTGCGCCGGGCGCGTCGATCGGGCGAGAGCTGATTACCGCGGTGTTCCCCGACGCAGCTATGCCGGAGCCCAAGCCGACGAGCGCCAACCGTCAGTCGGTTCCGGGGGCCGTCGACGAACTCCGCCTCGAGCACTACAACGCGACGATCACCCACTTTGAGCCGACCCACTCCGACTTGTGGGTGTTGCGGGTTCGTCCCGACCACGGATCGGTGTCCCACCTCCCCGGCCAGTACGCCTCGCTCGGCCTCGGCTACTGGGAGGAGCGGATCGACGACGCCATGGAGGCGAACATCGATGAGCGGTGGGACAAGCTCGTGCGCCGGTCATACTCGATCAGCCATCGCATCTTCGACGAGCACGGCTATCTCGCCGATGAAGCCGGGGCGAACGAACTCGAGTTCTACATCGTGTTGGTTCCGCCGACGCCGGACAACGTGCCTGGTCTCACGCCGAGGCTTGCGCTGAAGAAGCCGGGTGACCGGATCTACCTGGGACCGAAGGTGGCCGGACGCTACACACTGGCGCCGGTGACCAACCCCGCCGACACCGTGGTGTTCTTGTCCACCGGCACCGGCGAAGCACCGCAGAACGCCATGGTCACCGAGCTCCTCCGGAAGGGGCATCACGGGCCAATCATCTCCGCGGTGTCAGTTCGGCAGTGGGCGGATCTCGGCTATCTCGACAAACACCGTGAGCTTGAGCGGCGCTACGCCAACTACCACTACTTCCCCCAGCCCACCCGCGAGGCGGATGTCCCCAAGCGCTACCTCCAAGACCTGATCCGTGACGACGTGTTCGCTGCCGAGTACGGGGTCAAGCTCGATCCGGCGACGACCCACGTCTTTCTCTGCGGCAACCCCGCGATGATCGGTCTCCCCGAACTCGAAGGTGACGAGGTCGTCTATCCCGAGACGGTTGGCGTGGTGCAACTTCTGGCCGAGCGGGGCTTCACCCTCGACCAACGCAAGCAGCGCGGCAACGTCCACTACGAGGAGTACTGGTAGAGCTCACCTCGCGCTGATCGCCGCGGCAGGGTCGACGACGAAAACCACCGCCGCGGGCGGGACGGTGATCGGACCGCGGGTTTCCAGGGCGTCGAGCGGTGGGAGGGTGCCGTCCTCCTCGACGCGGAGGAGCGCCCCGTTGAGCGACACGTCGCGGGCGTCGAGGTCGCTCGCGTCGAGTCGATACACGAGTGCATCGCCCGAGGGGGTGACGACCTCGCAGTGCGTCGACGTCGACGCGTTGACCACGGCGAAACTCGTCCCCGCGGCGGTGGCGTGGTCGTGCGCGAAGATCGTGACGTCGTCGCCGGCCGCCGTGGTCTTCGGTGACAGGACGTGGCGACCCATGAGGCGTTTCCACAGCACCGCCGCCCAATAGTTGGGTCGCGGCACGAGGGTGTCCCCGTCGATCAGTCCGTAGTCACTCGCAGCGAGCGTGTTGTGGAACATGACGTTGCCGTCGCCGACGGCGAGCCGGCCGAGGTTGTGCACGAACCGCACGACGTCCCGGTAGGTCGACGCCCACCGGTCGCCGCCACAACCCGCCTGGGCGATCTCGGTGACCCACATCGGCGCGCCGGGGAGATGGCGGTCACGCAACCGCTCGTAGTTCGCCTTGGTCGTGTCCACCCGACCCAGAAACTCGGCCGAGAACGCCACCTCTGGCCCCTCGGTCGACCCGCAGCGCTCGGACAGCTTCGGGTAGAAGTGGTAGCTGAACACGTTGAGGTTCTGCGCCGACGCCGCGAGCAGTTCCTCGGGGGTGATCGTCGGTGGCAGCGCCGCAGAGATCGCCTCGCTGGTCGAGCCCGGGCCGACGAGGTCGATCTCGGGGGCGATCTCGCGCATGACCTCGGCGAAGATCGCGAAGTCACGCTCGTATTCGGAGGCTGCGTATCCCTTGGGAACTCCGATCGGGAGGCTGGCCTCGTTGAAGAACTCCGCGGCGACCACCGGCACGTCGTGGGACTGGCTGAAGCGGATGAGCGTGGAGGCGCTGTCGTCGCGCCACACACCCCCGGCGTCACGGGCGCCGCGGCTGGAGGGGAACGAGGTGACCACCAGGGCATCGACCGCGCGCGCGAACTCGCCGACGCCGATCCACTGTTCGCCGGTGAGGAGACCGTCGAAGCCCCGCGGCGCCGTGGTGCCCGCCGTCGCATCCGGGTCGAAGTAGGTCCAGTTCGCCCACGAGCCGCTCACGCGGACGTAGCTGGGGCCCAGTGCTGAGGCGAGGTTGCGGAGTCGCTCCGCAGCGAGGTCGATCGGCGCGTGGAGCACCTTGCCTTTGCCGGCGTCGTAAGGCTTCCAGAACTCGCCGCCGGTCACCTCCACCATCTCGACGTTGTAGGACACGAAACGCTCGTCGGTGGTGGCGATGACCTGTCCGGTGGTCTCCAGAACGTGCGGCGACGAGGCGGCGGAGGTGGTCATGGCTGCACGGTAGTGGGAGACGGCGTGCGCTCAGCTGATCAGGACGCCAGGGTTGAGGATCCCGGACGGATCGAGCGCGGCTTTCGCTGCCCGAAGCGCCGCAGCGAACGGCTCGGGGCGTTGACGGTCGTAGCCCGGGCGGTGGTCACGCCCAACCGCATGGTGATGGGTGACTGTCGCCCGGTGGCGCGTGAGGATCTCCATCGAGGCCGTCTTGATGTCGTCCCACATCTCGACCTCGGAGCCCGCCCGGCCTGCGGCGATCACGGTGTAGTACGGCGCAGCGCCGTCGGGGTACACGTGGGTGAGCCGGCAGTTCAACAGTCCCGGGCGACCGGTGACCGCTTCGATCACTGCTGCGAGTTCCACCCTCATCGCGTCATGGAGCGCCTCGAGGCGATCCCAGGTGATGGCGGTCTCGAACGTCTCCACGATCGCGCCCATCCGCGCCATCCCGTCTCGGACGTACGGCATGCGCAGAAAGCTCGATCGCCACGCCTCGGCGGCACGGTCGCGGGCCGGCTGATCGGACGCGGCGGTGTGCGTGTCGGTGGACCCGCTGGATCCGCCGGACCCGCCGTGGGCGTGGGCGATCTCCACGAGGCGGGCCAGATCGTGCTCGACGGGATGGTCGTGCGATTCCACGCCCAGCACGAGCGCCCAGTCGCCGGTGGACGTGGCTCCCGACAGCGCCGCTTCGCCCGGATCCAACAATCGGCAGTTCGCCGGCGAGAGGCCGGACTGGGCGATCACCCGCACGGCGGCGAAGGCGGACGCGGCATCGGTGAACGACACCGTCGTCGATCGGCGGAACTCGGGCCGCGCCTGGAGGCGCATCCACGCCTCGGTGATCACCCCGAGGGTGCCTTCGGAACCCAGGAACAAACGATCGGGTGACGGGCCTGCACCGGAGCCGGGAAGCCGCCAGGACTCGCTGATGCCAGCAGGTGTCAGGACCCGCATCGACTCCACGAAATCGTCGATGTGGGTGTGGACGGTGGCGTAGTGCCCGCCGGCGCGGGTGGCCAGCCAGCCCCCGAGCGAGGAGAACTCGAAGCTCTGGGGGAAGTGGCGCAACGTCAGGCCGTGCGGGCGGAGCTGGTCTTCGAGGTGGGGTCCGAGTGCTCCCGCCTGGATCCGAGCGGCGCGACTGGTGGTGTCGAGGTCGAGCACGCGGTCGAGGTGGACGAGATCGAGCGACACCACGCCAGGGGCATCGTCGCGAGGGCAGGAGACCCCGCCGACGACCGAGCTCCCGCCGCCGTAGGGCACGACGGCGATACCCGAGTCGCTCGCCCAGTCGAGGACCGAGATGATCTCGGCTTCGTCACGGGGGGTAGCGACAAGGTCGGGCACGGTCGTCATTTCGCCGCGCAAGGCCCGCACGACATCGCGGTACGCCTTGCCGTAGGTATGGGACGCCCGCGCCTCGGGTGCGGCGGTGAAGCTCGACGCCAGTGACGCCGGTGGATCGATCCGCGACGGCGGAAGCTCCAGCGACGCGACCTGCGGTGGTGTGATCGGGTCGGCGGCGGTGCCCGGGAGGAGCGCGCCGTAGGAGCGGCACTCGGCGTCGGAGAGGGCGGCGTCGGCCCAACCCCATCCCCACCACGACCGGGCTCGTGAACGTTCGGTCATCGTCATCACCTCGGACGTATGGTGTCTCACGGTGAAGCGTTTCGCGTGCTGCGTGCTCGTTGTCTCCGTCCTGATCGGCGCATGTGGAGGAGGTGCCGAGCGGTCGACGACGGTCAAGGTCGACCTTCGGGAGTACCGCCTCGAGCCCGACCGTTCGTCGGTGCCGGCCGGGTTGGTCGTGTTCAAGCTCCGGAATCGGGGCGTGATGCGCCACGAGATGTGGGTGGTGCGCACCGATCTCGGGGTCAACGACCTCCCGACCGACGAGAACGACACGGTGATCCCCGACGCGCCGGGCGTCAACGTCGTCGCCAAGGAGGCGCCGATGCTGCCCCGCGCGAGAGCAGAGCTCCGAGTCCGGTTGTCACCCGGCAGCTACGTGCTGTTGTGCAACCTCGCGGGCCACTACCAGCGCGGCATGGTGTCGTCGTTCAGGGTGGTCAGCGCGAAACGGTGAAGGACCACTCCACCGGGTCGAGGCCGGGCAGCGTCAGGCGTACCGAGTGCGTTCCGGGCGTCAAGGGCTGACGAGGGATCACCAACACGGCGTTGTTGTTCGACAAGATCGAATACCCGGCGGGGCCGTAGATCGGGTCGGACGGCACATAGTTGTGTCGACTGACCACGCAGAGGTCGCCCGGAGGCACCGAGGAACCGTCGGGCAACACCATCGATGCCGTCCCGCCGGGCGGCGGATCGGTGGGGAACACCACGATGAGCGGCAGCCCGTACCACGACGACGGCGTCGGACAGGGGTCACGCGGGTCGGGCGACTCGCCCGTGAAGCGCCGCAGCGGCGTCACCGCACCGTTTCCGGGGAACGACACCGGCGCGGTGATGTCCGGAGGCGCCGGAGGGGTGGTGATCGTGAGCGCGGCCGCAATACCGTCGAGCAGGTCGAACGCGGCGGTGTTGTACTTCGGCGACAGCTGGTTGAGCGCGTGGAACGGGGCGGTCATCCATCCCTCGATCGCGGCCCGCTCGGTCTGCGACCACGTGAGCACGTTGTGGGAGTACCCGGCACCCTCGGGTGTGTAGTACGGGGAGGCGGGATTCTCGCGATGGAGGTTGGCGTACTCGCCGGTGAAGTACTCCTTGGGTGTGTCGCGGAGATAGATGAGGTGCTTGGTGATGGCGTCGGTGCGGGCCGGGTCCTCGGTGACGGCACCGACCCCGGCGCTCGTCCGGTAGTAGTTGAGGGTCTGGAGCCACCCGGCGTCCGCGGGGAGCGGATCAGCAGGTGCGCCGCTGTCGACCTCCACATACGGGCACCCGAGTGTGTCGCCTCTCGCGCCGGTTGCCGGATTCACGGTCACCAGACAGACCGAGTGCGTGCCCCCGAGCGCAGGGAGCGTCACGTCGAACCCGCGGGCACCGTCGGGAGCGTCCGGGCGAGGCAGAGTGGCGGTGGTATCGGTCAGGATCGTGTAGCCGCTGGTGCTCCGGTACTCGGTGATCCGGACGACTGTCGGGCCTCCCGGCTCGGCAGGCAGTGCCCACCCGGCGAGGCGCATCGTGAACCGCCCGCCCGCGGCGATGTCGATCGCGCCGCGTTGCCACCAGGTCGGAGGTGGTGGTGTCGGAGCGCTCGGTCCGCTCGGTCCGTTGCCAGTGGGCGCTCCGCTGCCGGCGTCGGCAGCGCGTCGGGTGAGCGTGAGGTAGTCGCGGATGGTCATCAAGCGGGTCCAGCGGCCCTTCCGGCACGCGAGGACATGGGTCGAGTCTCGACCGAAACCGCCCCGGCAACGCCGGCCGACGACGGCGGGCTCACACGCCGTAGTGCCTGCGATCACCACCAGCGCGCTGAACAGCGCGACGAGCTGCCGAATCCGCCTCGAATGTCCCCTCACCGCCGCGACGCTACCCGTGGTGTGGGTCGACGTCACGACCTCACATGAGGCCGAGTTGCAGGCGTGCCGCCTCCGAGAGACGTGAGATGTCCCACGGCGGATCCCAGACGATGTTCACCTCGACCTCGTCGACTCCGGGGACGACTGCGACCACGCGTTCAGCATCCGCACGGAGCACATCGCCCATGCCGCATCCCGGTGCCGTCATGGACATGTCGATCTCGATTCGGCGGCCGCCGGTGGCGGTCTCGTGCTCCTCGCAGCGGTACACGAGGCCGAGCTCGACGATGTTGATGGGAATCTCGGGGTCGTAGACCTCGCTCAATGCTTCGAGCACCTGGTCCATCTCGAAGGGGCCATCGGCGCCGCCACCGGTGCCGATGTCGCTCACCTCGATTCCGAGCGCATCGGCGTCGGCGCCGTTGATCCGCAGCAGGCTGCCCATCTCGGTGCGAACGGTGATGCTGCCACCGAGCTGTTGGACGATCTCGACTTCGCCGCCTTCGGTCAGCACCACCGTGTCGCCCGCGGGCACCGTCGTCGCGACGCAGTCTCGACGCAGCTGGATCGGATTCCAGGCACGGCTCATTCGGAGCGACCTCCGTGACGATCGGCGACCGACGCCCGCACCCAGTCGCGGAGTGAGTCTGGCGTGATGGCGTCGATGATCTCCGCGGCGAACGCCCCGACGAGCATCGCCCGGGCCTCCGAGGCCGGAATCCCGCGGCTGCGCAGGTAGAAGTACGCCTCGTCGTCGAGCCGGCCGACGGTCGCGCCGTGGGTACAGCGGACGTCGTCGGCGAAGATCTCCAACCACGGGCGGGTATCGGCCTGCGCGTGTGACGTCAGGACGAGGTTCGGGTTCGACTGGCTGGCGTCGGTGCCGACGGTGCCATGACGGACGATGACGTGACCGCTGAAGGAGCCGCGGGCGGTGTCGTCGACGATTCCCTTGTAGCGCTGGGTGCTGGTGCAGTGGGAGGCGGCGTGGTCGACGGTCACGACGTTGTCGAAACGCTGCGTGGCGACGGGGAGATACAGGCCTTCGAGCTCGGAGCGGGCGTGGTCGCCGGTCAGCGCAACGTCCACTGCGCTGCGCACGATGTCTCCGCCGCACACGATTGTTCGGGCGGTGACGACCGAACCCCGAGCTTGTTCGATCCCGGTCCGACCGACGTGAATCGCCTCGTCGGCTTCGGCGACCACCCGGTGGTAGCCGAGCGACGCGTCTTCGCCGGCGACGATCCGGGTCGAGGAGTTGGTGATCACCCGGCCACCGGTCCCGGCGAACGTCTCGATCACCGCGAGTCGGCTCCCGCGCCCGAGTCGGATCACGGTTCGCGGGTGTGCGACGGTGACGCTCCCATCCGTGGCGGGCAGGGCGATGTGCACGATGTGCACCGGCGCGTCGATCGCGGCGTCGGGTTCGGTCATGACCCCGGCGATGTCGAGGCCCGCAGCCCAGTTGAGGGCGTGGAATCCATCGGCTGGCTCATCGCTCGGGGGTGGGGCGCCGGGCTTGCGGCGAGGGCGGAGTTCCTCGGCGCCGCCGAGCCACAGTCCCTCCGGCAGACCGTCGAGGTCGGACAACTCGCGGATGAGCACTCCGTTCGCGAGCACCAGCCGAGGGCCACCGTGGACACCCGCAAGGCGTTCGACCGTCGCGGCGTCGAGGGCCGGCTCGGGTGTGCTCGACGCGGGGGTCGCCTCGTCGAGCAGCGCCGCAATGTCGTCGACGGGGGTGTAGCGCCACGCCTCCTGGCGGCTCGACGGCAGCCCGTGCGCATCGAACCACGCCCGGCCGCGCTCCGCGCGTGCGCCGGGAACGGGCTCGGGAGCGAGGCGGTCGAGGAGCGCAGACGGTGTCGTCACGACGACGCGCTTCCCGCCATCGGTGCGTAGCCGTGCTCCTCGAGCTCGAGTGCGAGCTGGTAGTCGCCGCTGCGCGTGATTCGGCCGTCGGTCAAGACGTGGACCCGGTCGGGGCGCACCTCTTCGAGCAGCCGCGGATAGTGGGTGATGATCAGCATCGACCGCTCGGGGCTCCGCAACCGCTCGACACCCGCAGCGACCACCCGGAGGGCGTCGATGTCGAGTCCGGAGTCGACCTCGTCGAGGATCGCGAACCGAGGCTCGAGCAGCGACATCTGGAGGATCTCGTTGCGCTTCTTCTCGCCACCGGAGAATCCGTCGTTGACCGACCGGGTGAGGAACGCAGGGTCCATCTCCAGGCGGGCCATGTGCTCTTTGGCGAGCTTGAGGAAGTCGACTGCGGAGACCTCGTCTTCGCCCCGTTCACGGCGCAGCGCGTTGAGGGCGGTGCGCATGAAGTACATGTTGCCGACGCCCGGGATTTCCACGGGATACTGGAACGAGAGGAACAGCCCGGCGGCCGCGCGTTGTTCGGGCTCGAGGCCCAACAGGTCGACCCCGTCGAGGGTGACGCTGCCGGACACCTCGTAGCCGTCCCGGCCGGCCAGGACGTTGGACAACGTGCTCTTGCCCGCGCCGTTGGGTCCCATGATGGCGTGGACCTCACCCGCGCCGATCTCAAGATCGAGGCCGTTGAGGATGACCTTTCCGTCGACGGTCGCGTGCAGATTCGTAATCGACAACATCAGCCGACCGCCCCTTCGAGACTGACGCGCATGAGCGCTTGGGCTTCCACGGCGTACTCCATCGGGAGCTCGTCGAAGACCTCCCGGCAGAATCCGTTCACAATCATGGAGGTTGCGTCCTCCTCGTTCAGGCCGCGCTGGCGGCAGTAGAAGAGCTGGTCTTCGCTGATCTTGGAGGTCGACGCCTCGTGCTCGACCGCCGCGCTGTCGTTCTTCACCTCGATGTAGGGGAAGGTGTGGGCGCCACAATCGGAGCCGATGAGCAGCGAATCACAGCGGGTGTGGTTCCGGGCACCGACCGCGGAGCGAAGCACCTTCACCTGACCGCGGTAGGTGTTCTGGGCGCGCCCGGCCGAGATGCCCTTGGAGATGATCGTGCTCGACGTGTTGCGGCCGATGTGGATCATCTTCGTGCCCGTGTCGGCCTGCTGAAGGTTGGTGGTGACCGCCACGGAGTAGAACTCGCCAACCGAATCGTCGCCCTGGAGGATCACGCTCGGGTACTTCCAGGTGATGGCCGAGCCCGTCTCGACTTGGGTCCAGGAGATCTTCGCCCGGGCGCCGGCCCGGCCTCGCTTGGTCACGAAGTTGTAGATGCCGCCCTTGCCCTCGGCATCGCCGGGGTACCAGTTCTGCACGGTCGAGTACTTGATGGACGAGTCGTCGAGGGCGATCAGTTCCACGACAGCAGCATGGAGCTGGTTCTCGTCGCGCATCGGGGCGGTACAGCCCTCGAGGTAGCTGACGCTGGCGCCTTCCTCGGCGATGATGAGCGTGCGCTCGAACTGGCCCGTCTCCTTCGCGTTGATGCGGAAGTAGGTGGACAGTTCCATCGGGCAGGCGACGCCGGCGGGAACGAAGCAGAACGAGCCGTCGGAGAACACCGCCGAGTTGAGCGCCGCGAAGAAGTTGTCGCGTGGCGGGACGACGGTTCCCAGGTACTTGCGGACCAGGTCGGGGTGCTCGCGGACCGCTTCGGAGAAGGAACAGAAGATGACGCCGGCCTCGGCGAGCTTCGCCTTGAAGGTCGTCGCGACCGAGACCGAGTCGATGATGGCGTCGACGGCGACGCCGGAGAGCCGTTCCTGTTCTGCCAGGGAGATCCCGAGCTTGTCGAAGGTGGCCCGGATCTCGGGGTCGACCTCATCGAGGCTCTTGGGTGCCGGACCCTTCGGCTTGGGGGCCGCCCAGTAGTACATGTCCTGGTAGTCGATCGGGGGGTAGTGGACCTTCGGCCAGGTGGGCTCCTCCATGGTGAGGAAGTGCCGGTATGCAGCGAGGCGCCACTCGAGCAGCCACTCCGGCTCGTCCTTCTTGGAGGAGATGAGCCGGATCACCTCCTCGTTGAGCCCCTTGGGGGCGAGTTCGGTGTCGATGTCGCTGTGGAAGCCGAAGGCGTACTCACGTTCGACGAGCCGATCGATCACATCGGGCATGAGGCCTCCTCGTTGTTGCCCGGAATATCTCTAGTATAGAGTAGAGAAATCGACGGAAGGAAGTGGCATGCGTGACGCCCATCGGCCGGCGCCGACCCGAGACCTGGATTCTCCCGACGAAATCGCGGAAATGGTGCGCCGGTTCTACCAGGATGTGGCCCAGGATGACCTACTCGGGCCGATGTTCAATGATGTCGCCCGCGTGGACTGGTCCGAGCACCTGCCCAAGCTCACCGCGTTCTGGTGTCGTGCCCTCCTCGGTCTACAAGGCTACATGGGCAACCCGTTCCGGGCCCATGCGCTGATTCACCAGCAGGCATCGTTCACCCCGGCGCACTTCCAGCGCTGGCTGGCGCTCTTCCACGAGACCGTCGAGATGGGATGGGTCGGGCCGCTCGCGCAGCGGGCAACCGACTTGGCCGACAACGTGGCGCGAGTCCACAGCGGTCAGCTCATCGGCGAGCAGGTCGAGTTCGCCGGCTACGCCTCGTCGTAGGTCCAGTCGGGCCGCTTGCGGCGGTACGACTCGTCGTAGGTGGCGACGCCACCATCGAGATCCACGAGCTTCGCCAAGGGTCGTGGGCTGCGCGGGCAGCGCTGCGTCTCGATGTGTTCGACGAACTCCTCGGGGAATGCCCGCAGCACGCTCGACACGACACGCTGCTCCTCGGTCGCCAGGAAGCAACGGCTGCCGTCGGTGACCCGTTCGAGCCATCCGCCGATTGCCGTGATGTCGCGCTCGGAGCCCTCGCCGGCTTCGATCCGGCGGAGGTGCTCGGTGATCTCGCCGGAACCGAGTTTGCAGGGCGGACACTGCCCGCACGATTCGATCGACAGGAACCGTGAGAACTGGTGGACGGCGTCGACCATGCACGCCTCGTCGTCAAAGACAATGAAGCCCGCCGAGCCCATGCCGCTGCCGATCGACGCGAACCCCTCGTAGCTGACCGGAACATCGAGTTCCGCGGCGGTGACCACCGGGTTCGCGACGCCGGAGAAGACCGCCTTGACGGTGCGGCCGGGGCGGACGCCGCTGCCGACGGCGTCGATCACCGCTGCGAGCGGCGTACCGAGTTCGATCTCGCCGACATCGGGCGCCACCACGTCGCCGACCACCGTCGCGACGACCGTGCCGGGCGATTCGACCGTTCCCATCGAGCGGAACCACTCGGCCCCGCGAGCCAGGATGTGGGGGACGTTCGCGAGTGTCTCGAAGTTGTTGACCAGCGTGGGGTTCGGTTCGTCGGTGCGAGGGCCCGGCAGATGCGGGCCCGCCTCCCATCCCTCCTGGGGCGATGACGCGAACAGGCCCTGCTCGTAGGGCGGGAACCACCGCGGCAGCGGCGGCTTGCCCTCGATGACCTCGAGCATCGCTTTCTCCTCACCGAAGAGATACTCGTCGGGGCCACCCACGATGTTCACCGTGCAGTCGGAGCAGATCCCTGCGGCCTGGATCTCCTGCACGGCCCGCCGGAGCAACTCGAACTCGCGCTCGAAGGACGCCTTGAGGCAGAGGAACGCTTCGGAGGCGCCGACGGCGAACGCCGCGATGATGAGCCCCTCGACCACCTGGTAGGGGTTGGCGCGCATCAACGCCCGGTCTTTGAAGGTGCCCGGTTCACCCTCGGCGGCGTTGACCACGAGGTAGCGGCGGGTTCCTCGCTGCTGTGCGATCCCCGCCCACTTCCGGCCGGTTGGAAACCCACCACCGCCGCGACCGCGGAGCCCCGACGCCGTGACGAGGTCGATGGTCCCTTCCGGGCCGATCCGCTGCGCGGTCTGAACCCCGAGCCCACCGATCTCGGTCGCGAGGTACTCGTCGATCGATCGGATGGGTTGTGCGGGCAGGAGAAAGGTGCTCACGTCACTCCTCGGTGGTCGGCTGGTGGCTGGTGCTCGGTGCGTCGCCGGCGGGTCGCTCGTGGCGGGTCACCCCGACCCGTGCGGCGCGTACGGCGGTATCTACTCCCCACACTGCCACCGCGGCGATCGCGAGGGCGTTCCAAGCAGCGACGAACGCGATGCCGGCGATGTTGACGGCGGCGAGGCCGGGCCACGATCGGGTCGTCGCGAAGCCGGCGGAGAGGCGCTCGGGACCGCCGCCGCGAAGCATCGGCAACAGGTAAGCGAGGGACCCCCACACGATCTGGGCGTAGCCGGCGACCACCAGCGCTGCGAGCCAGCCCCCGTCGAGGACGATGCGTCCGGCGGCGGCATCGACGCCGGTTGCAACGACCGCGGCGGCCCACCAGCCCGCGCCGACCCACATGGCGAAGAGACGCGGGCCCGCCCAGGTGAGCTGACGCCGGGTCGGCGG
>JAKOVA010000227.1 GCA_029782335.1 Actinomycetes bacterium
CGCGCGGGGCCTGCCGCCGCTCGCGGTGGGAATCGGCATCAATACCGGCGTGGTGCGCGTGGGCGACATGGGATCGAAGCTGCGGCGTGCCTACACGGTCATCGGCGACGCAGTGAACCTCGCTTCGCGCCTCGAGGGCTTGACCAAGCAGTACGAGGTACCGATCATCGTCGGCGAGGGGACGGTCCAGCGTTGCCGCCAGCACGCCTTCTTCGAGCTCGCTCGCGCCACCGTCGCGGGGCGCGCCGAATCGGTCAGGGTGTTCGTGCCCAAGGTCGCGCGCGAGGCGACTGGCGAGGGCGCGGCCACCCTGCCGATGACCGCACCCGACCAGACGCCGACGAACGCCAGGGAAGCCTTGCATGAAGGTACGAGTCCTGGGGTGTAGCGGGGGCATCGGCGCGCGCGCCCGGACCACCTCGTTCCTCGTCGACGACGACGTGCTGCTCGATGCGGGCACCGGGGTCGAGGACCTGTCGGTCGACGAACTGGCCGCGATCGACCACGTCTTCCTCACGCACTCTCACCTCGACCACATCGCGGCGCTGCCGTTGCTGGTCGACTCGGTCGGCGCGCTGCGGGACAAGCCGATCGTCGTCCACGCGTTGCCCGAGACGATCGCTGCGTTGAAGGCGCACGTGTTCAACTGGGTCATCTGGCCGGACTTCACCGAGATCCCGCACTACGAGCGCCCGTGGATGGTGTTCGAGCCGCTGTCGATCGGCAGTGTCGTCGAGGTGGGGGGACGCTGGGTGCGCAGCCTCGCTGCGAGCCACACCGTGCCGGCGCTCGCGTTTCACGCGTACACCGACGAGGCGGGCCTCGTCTTCTCCGGCGACACCGGGCCGAACGACGAGTTCTGGCGGCAGGTGAACGGCGTGCCCAACCTGAAGTACCTGATCATCGAGACCGCGTTCTCGAATCGCGAGCAGGACCTGGCGGTCACTGCGAAACACCTGTTCCCGATCCAGCTGGGCCAGGAACTGGCCAAGCTGCAGCGCGAGCCGCAGATCCTGATCACGCACCTCAAGCCGTCCGATCGCGAGACGATCACGCGCGAGATCGAGGCGTGGGCAGGGCGCTTCGCGCCGCGGGTGCTCGAGCGCGGCGACGTGCTGGAGTTGTAGCGGACGATCGCGCTGGCGCTGGCGCTGGCTTGGGCCGCCGTCAGGCAATCCACCTCGACAAGGCGGTGAAGGCGCCGAGCGCGACGACGACGATTCCGCCGAGCCGGATGGTGAGGCGCGGCTCGATGGCCCGGAGATCGGCACGCAGCGTCTGGATGTCGGCACCGATCGTCGTGGTTGCCTCCCGAAGATCGCGGCGCGTGACCAGTTCCGCCGTCTCGTGGGCGTCGCGCATCGCTTGCGACATCGCCTTGGCTTGAGCCTCCGGCACGCCAGCTTCGCGCAGCGTCTCGACGAACTTCAGCGTGTCGAAAGTGACGAGCATTGCCGGAACCCCCAGTGACGGCAGTCTACCGCACGGTCGCGGCGTGCGTTGCCTCGGCTTGCCCCCGGTTCGGTCTACGACGCCTGGCCGAAGCTGGTCCGCGGGGCCCGCGTCGTGGAAATGCAGGACGATCAGCCGCCAGATCGAGGCTTCGGCCAGCAGCGCCCGCATGGGTCGGTTCGCAGCCCGGCGCCGGGCGAGTCCATCTCGCCGCGCATCGCACTTCCTGCCCGGCGCTGACGCACGTCTTCTCCCGAGTGCTTCCGTGCCATCCACCTTCCGCCCCGCCAGGTTTGCATGGGATCGAGTTCGTTGCGAGCTGGGCGGGTGCCGCATCTGGTCAGCTTCCGGGTGACGATTTCCGTCAGGAACTGCTCGGCCGCGGCGGCGGCCGCAGACCTATCCCGAAGCCGCCGAAGCCCGGCGGCCCCTGGCGCGTGACGGACGTCACGGTCTTGGGGCCCGGCAACCGTTCGTCGGCCCGAAGACGCCGATCGTGGTCGGTGGCACGGTGCCTGCAACGGGTATCCCGAGTCGACGAAGTCGGCCCACAACCCCACCATGGAAACGGGAGCTGAAGAGATGAAGATGCGCAAGCAACTGCAGAAGGGTTTCACCCTGATCGAGTTGATGATCGTCGTGGCGATCATCGGCATCCTGGCGGCCGTCGCGCTGCCGGCGTATCAGGACTACACGACGCGCGCGAAAGTGAGCGAGGTCATCGCCATGGCTGCGCCGGCGAAGCTCGCCGTCGCCGAAACGTCGTCGTCGGTGGGCGGACTGGCGGGGATCACAGCCACGAATCACGGCTACGTGTTCCCGGGCGCCACGAAGTACGTGAGCGGCATCACCGTTGGCGCAGGCAACGGTATCGTGACGGCCACGTCGATTGTGCCCGGCGCGGCGGGCAACATCGTTCTGACGCCGACCGACGTCGGTTCGGGGCAGCTGACCTGGGCGTGCTCGACGACGATCAACGTGAAGTACGTTCCTTCGGAGTGCCGCGGCACCTGATCGGCAGTGGCCTCGTCGAGCCTCCTTCGTGAGGCTCGAACATGCGGCAGATCGAGAGGGGCGGGAGGTACTACGCCCCTCTTCTGTTTCTTGTGGCGATGCATTCAGCTGCGGATAGACACATGGCTGCGAGCCGATCCGGTTTCCTGCTCTCCACGTCGCTGCCGGCGCTCGCGCCGGATGTGCTGCACGGCGGATCGGCCGCGCGTCGCGTCGCGTACCTGCTGATGCTCGCCGCACTTGCGCTGGTGGCGACGTTGCCTCTGGTCGACTGGCTGAACGCGACCTGGCACGATCAGCAGCGCGTCGGACAGATGCTCGCGATGGCGCTTTCGGCAGTCGCCGCGACCATCGCTTTCGGGCCGGGACGTCTTCGTCCGCCGCGGCTGCTCGACTCCGGACAGCATCGCCTTGTCGTCCTGGTCATTGGCGCCGCATTCGTCTCGGCGTGTTTCGCGCGCGCGCCGTATTGGGGGTTCGTCGAACTGGCTTTGGGTGTGGGAAGCCTTGGTGTGGCCTGGGTC
>JAKOVA010000270.1 GCA_029782335.1 Actinomycetes bacterium
AGCCGGCCCCGCCGGAGCCTTTCCAGGCCGATCGATGACGCCCGTACAGATCCACCCGACCGCCATCGTCGACGAGGGCGCCCGAATCGGCGAGGCAAGCCGCGTCTGGCATTGGGTGCACGTCTGTGGCGGCGCGCAGATCGGCAGGCACTGCTCGCTCGGCCAGAACGTCTTCGTCGGCAACCGGGTCGTGATCGGGGACCGCGTGAAGATCCAGAACAACGTGTCGGTCTACGACAACGTCACGCTCGAGGACGATGTCTTTTGCGGTCCGAGCATGGTCTTCACCAACGTCTACAACCCGCGCGCGGCGATCGAGCGCAAGAGCGAGTACCGTGACACGCTCGTGAAGCGGGGCGCGACCCTCGGCGCGAACTGCACGATCGTGTGCGGCGTGACGATCGGCGAGTACGCGTTCGTCGGAGCCGGCGCGGTCGTCAATCGCGACGTGCCCGACCATGCGCTGGTCGTCGGCGTCCCGGCCCGGCAGATCGGATGGATGAGCCGGCACGGCGAGCAGTTGGCGCTGCCCCTCGCGGGCACCGGTGAAGCAGTCTGTCCGCATACGGGCGACCGATATCGCCTGTCGGAAGGTCGGTGCATACGCGAGAGCTAGAAGCGGCGCGACCCGGGGTTACTTTCGAACGACAGCCCAAGGCAAGACGATGCAATTCATCGACCTCAAGGCCCAGTACTCGGCGCTGAAGCCCGAGATCGACCGGCGCATCCAGGCGGTGCTGGATCACGGCCAGTTCATCATGGGGCCGGAGGTCCGCGAACTCGAGGAACGGCTCGAAGCGCTGGTCGGTTCCCGGCACTGCGTCACGGTGGCGTCGGGCACCGAAGCCCTGCTGATCGCGATGATGGCGCTCGGAGTCAAGCCCGGCGACGAGGTGATCACGAGTCCGTTCACCTTCGTGGCCACTGCCGAGATGATCGTCCTGCTGGGGGCGAAGCCGGTCTTCGTCGACATCGATCCGGCGACCTGCAACATCGACGCGTCCCGGATCGAGGCCCACGTCACGCCTCGCACCCGCGCGATCATGCCGGTCTCCCTGTACGGACAGCCCGCGGACATGGACGAGATCAACCGGATCGCCGACCGGCACGGCCTGCCGGTGATCGAGGATGCTGCGCAGAGCTTCGGAGCCGAATACAAGGGCCGCAAGAGCTGCAACCTGTCGACGATCGGCTGCACCAGCTTCTTCCCGAGCAAGCCGCTCGGCTGCTACGGCGAC
>JAKOVA010000285.1 GCA_029782335.1 Actinomycetes bacterium
GGCAACAAGGTCCGCAAGCTCGAGTTGATCCTCGGCGAGGCGCTCCGCCACGGCGTCGACACCGTCATGACGTTCGGCGCGTTGCAGTCGAATCACTGTCGCCAGACGGCGGCCGCGTGCAACGTGTTGGGCCTGTCGTGCGAGTTGGTGCTGGCCCGCCTGGTTCCCCATCACGACGAGCTCTACGAGACCGGCGGGAACGTCCTGTTGGACGAACTGCTCGGCGCAACGCTCCATGTCGTCGACGACGCGATCGAAGGCCTGCACCTCCTCGAAGCGCGTCGCACAGCCCTCGAGGCGGATGGCCGGAGGGTGCTGTCGGTGCCCTTCGGGGGAAGCGACGTCCTGGGCACGCTCGGCTATGTGGTGGCGACCGAAGAGTGGGTGAAACAAGCCGACGACGCACGCCTCGTTGGTGGATTCGATCACGTCGTCGTCGCGACCTCGACGGGCGGCACCTACGCCGGGACGCTGTTGGGGATCAAGAAGTGCGGGCTGCACTCACATGCGGTGGGGATCAGCGCGTACGGCGACGCCGGGTCCTCGAGGACCACCATCGAGGCGTTGATGACGGCGGCCGCGGCAGAACTCGGGATCGCTGCCCCGCCTGTCTCGTCGATCGACGTTCGGGACGAGTATCTCGGCGGCGGCTATGGGATCGTCTCCGACGAGGTGGTCGAGGCGCTGGCGATCTTCGCCCGCAGCGAAGCGCTGCTCCTCGATCCCGTGTACTCGGGCAAGGCGGGTGCCGGACTCATCGGGATGATCCGCAGCGGGGAGCTCCGCCCCTCGGAGCGCGTGCTGTTCATCCACACCGGAGGCGGCCCGGGCCTCTTCGCATACGGAGCGGGGATCGTCGGCCCGACCGTCACTCCGTAACGCGCAGCTCGGGGTGGCTTCGCCGGGTCGGCACCAGTTCGACGTCGATGCGCTCTGCGATCGACCGGAACGCCCGGCTCGCTTCCGCCTCGGGATCGATCGCCGTGATCGGACGGCCGATGTCTCCCCCCTCGCGCAGTGCCGGAACCAGCGGGATCTGCCCCAACAACGGCACGTCGAGCTGCTCGGCGAGTGCTTGGCCGCCGCCGGCACCGAACAACTCGTAGCGCTTGCCGTCGTCACCGGTGAACCACGACATGTTCTCGATCACCCCGCGGACCGCGATGTTCAGCTTGTGTCCCATGTATGCGGCACGCTGCGCGACCCGTTGCGCAGCGGGCTGCGGCGTCGTGACGACATAGAGCTCGGATCGCGGGAGGTACTGCGCGATGGAGATCGAGATGTCGCCCGTTCCGGGCGGGAGGTCGATGAGGAGATAGTCGGGATCGTCCCAGAACACGTCGGTGAGGAACTGCTCCAACGCCTTGTGCAACATCGGGCCACGCCAGATGACCGGCGTCTCCTCCTCGGCGAAGAACCCCATCGAGATCGCACGAACGCCATAGGACTCGGGCGGCAGGATCATCTGATCCAACAGCGTCGGGTTCTGTTCGATGCCGAGCATCTTGGGAATCGAGAACCCGTAGACGTCCGCATCGACGACGCCGACGGAGTGGCCCCGCTGCGCCAGCGCGACCGCCAGGTTGGTGGTGACGCTGCTCTTGCCGACCCCGCCCTTGCCCGACGCGCAGAGCAACACCCTGGTGTGATTGTCGGGGGATGCGAAGGGCACCGCCCGACCTTGTGCGTGCCCGTGGGCCTGATGCGTCCCGGCGGTGGCGGCGGGATTGCCGTGCAGACGCGTGCGCAGCGCCGCCCGCTCGTCGTCGGTCATCACGCTGAACTCGACCTGTACCAGATCGGCTTCGTCGAGCGCCTCGATCGCCTCACGCACCCGCCGGTCGATCTCATTGCGGAACGGTGACCCGGAGGTGGTGAGCGCAATGACGACCCGCACCGACGAACCGTCGATGGCGACCTCCCGCACCATGTTCAGATCGATCAGGGAGCGCCGGAGCTCGGGTTCTTGAACCGGCGAGAGCGCGTCAAGGACGTCCGATTCTGTGAGAGGCATCAACCGCAGACTACGCCCGACCCCCGCGAGGGGCGCACTCCGGGTCGGGCGTCGACAGCCTCGCCGGCCAGCAAGCTACGGCGCCGGCGTCTCGCGTAACTGCACCCACACCGCGCGCGACACCGCGACCACCCGGCCTTCCGCGAGGAGCGCACCGGCGCTGTGGAACTTTCGCCCGTCGAGTTCGAGTGCCCAACCGATCGCCACCAGGTCTGCCTCCGCGCGCACCGGCGCCACGACGTCGACGCCGAAGGTCCCCAAGAGCCACGGCGGCCGCAGCGGCGCCCCGGCAAGCGGAAGTGGATGCGACGTGACGCAGTCGAGGGCCGCCCACACCTGGATCTCGGGCACCGTTCCGTCGGCGGCGACGAGATCGGGCGGACACACCGCAGGCGCCGCGACCACCATCTCGTCGTCGGTCGGACCCGCAGCGATCCGCCATGCGTCGCCCGGTCGGCGGGCCGTCCCGCACGCGAAACAGTGCGGGAAGGGGTGCCGGTCGCCCCACATGAACCCGCTCGAGGCGACCGCCGCTTCGGCGGGTGAGACGAAGCGTGGGACCTCGATCCCGAACGCAGGCCGGGGACTCGCGACGAGCAGCGGCGCTGCGGGGTCCGCTGCGCCCGGGTCGCGAAGCTCCACCGTGCCGTCATCCGCCCGAACGACATCGAGCGGCCTGGCCAGCGGCGGTGGGGCAAGCAGCCGCACCGTTGCCGGCCCCTCCACGAAGCTCGCCACGAGTCCGGAGCTGTAGCCCCCGTGGCCGCTGCGTCGAGGGCCGCAGAAGCGAGTGTCGATGGTCACCGTCGTCACGTCGCGAGTCTCCCCTACCCTGAGCCCCGGTGCGCACCTACCTGGATCACGCCTCCACCTCACCGTTGCGGCCGGCCGCACTTGCGGCGATGGTGGAGATCCTCGAACGCACCGACTTGGGCGACCCCTCGCGAATCCATGCGGAGGGCATGGCGGCCCGTGTCCTGCTCGAAGAGGCACGCGAACGCGTCGCCGGCGCCCTCGGCGCTCGCCCGCGAGAGGTGGTCTTCACCAGCGGCGCCACGGAATCGATCGCGATCGCCTCGTGGGGGGCGGCCCAGGGTCGTGGCTCCCACAGCGTGGTGGCCCCGGTCGAGCACTCTGCCGTGCGGGAGTGGGCGGCGCGTGGCTCGGTCAGCGAGGTTGCCGTCGACGGCCTCGGCCGTCTCGATGTCGAGGCTGTCGGCGCAGCGGTCACGGAGCAGACGGGCGTGGTCCATTGCCAGTGGGCCAACCACGAGGTCGGGACGCGACAGCCGATCGACGCGGTCGTCGAAGCGGTGAGCGGCCGATGCCTGATCCACGTCGATGCCGCCGCGGCCGCCGGCAACGAACCCATCGCGTTCGCCGGTTCAGGAATCGATCTGATGTCGATCTCATCACACAAGCTCGGCGGCCCGAGCGGCGCCGGGGCGTTGTTGATTCGCCGTGGGCTACGCCTCCCGCCCCTCATCGTCGGCGGCGACCAGGAACGTGCGCGGCGGGCCGGCATCGAGCCGCTCGCCAACATCGTCGGATTCGCGGCGGCCCTCGAGGCCGCGGTTGCGACCCGGGAGACAGCCGCAGCGACGCAACGTCGGCTGACCGAACGCGTCGTAGTTTGGGCCGAGGCGACCGAGGGGGTCAGCGTGCTCGGCGACCCCGAGGATCGGGTTCCCCACATCGTGAGCCTCGGGCTCGACGGTGTCGAACCGCAGCCGGTGCTCCTGGGGCTCAACGCCGCAGGCGTCGCCGTGCACTCCGGCAGTTCCTGTTCCAGCGAGGCGCTCGAGCCCTCTCCCGTCCTCGCGGCGATGGGGGTTGACGCCGAGCGCTCACTCCGCGTTTCGGTGGGATGGAACAGCACCGACGAGGACGTCGATCACCTGGTCACCGCTCTGGAGCGCGTGCTGGGCGACCTCCACGCGCTCCGTCGCTCGATCCACAACACCCAGCAATGAGCGACCCGACAACCCCCGCTACGCCGACCGGCCCGCAACACCAGGCGACCGGACGCGAACTCGTCGACGGCTGGCGAAGCCGCGGACGGCTCCTCGAAACCGACGTAGGTCGGATCTTCTGCGTGGATGTCCCGGGGCCCGACGAGCTCCCACCAGCGCTGGTCCTCCACGGCTTTCCCTCGAACAGCTTCGATTGGCACCGCGTGGTCGATCATCTCGCCTCCGAACGGCGAGTCGTGCTGTTCGACTTTCTCGGCTACGGGTTGTCGGCCAAACCCGACCGCCCCTACTCGATGCGTCTCCAGGCCGACGTCGCGGCACGCGTCGCCGCCGCTCACGGCCTCGAGCGGGTCGTTCTCGTATCCCACGACATGGGGGACACGGTCGGAGGTGAACTCCTCGCACGCGACCTGGAAGGCATCCTCGGCTTCGAGGTCGTTGCCCGCCTCGTGACCAACGGTTCGATCTACATCGAGATGGCGCAGTTGACCGCTGGTCAGCAACTGTTGTTGTCGCTTCCCGACGAGCGGCTCCCCGACGGCCTCGTCAGTGCAGACGGTTACTGCAACGGCCTCGCCGAGACGTGCGCTGCGGCCCACCGACCCAGCGCCGCAGAGCTGGAGGCTCACTGGCTGCTGCAGTCCCACGAGGCGGGGCACCGGCTGCTTCCCCGCCTCATTCGCTATGTCGAGGAGCGCCGACGCGAAGAACGACGCTTCACGGGAGCGATCGAGTCGCACCCAGCGCCGCTCGGGGTGCTCTGGGGCACCGACGACCCCGTCGCGGTGATCGGGATGGTCGACGTGCTGCATGCGGCGCGACCCGACGCGACCGTCGTACGCCTCGAGGGGATCGGCCACTACCCGATGATGGAGGCTCCCGAGCTGTTCGCCGCGGAAGCCGCCGCGCTCCTGCGGGCACTCGCCCGCTGAATCAACCGGTTCTACCCTGCGTCGAGGGGTGCCCTGCGGCCGTTACGCGGGGCGTTCGCTGCGACCGACTCCGGCACGTCGATGCGGAGACGCAGCAGCGCGCCGCCGAGGGTCTTGCCGAGATTGTCGGCTCGCAGGCTTCGTGGGCCACCACCACCGAGCGCGCCCTGCATCACGAACTTGAGGCCCCAGACATTCGGCACCTCGTATCGGACGACCTCACCGGTGACCAGATCACCGAAGTGCGCCTTGACCCGCTCGGCGGTCACCGCCTCGCACAGCGCCGCGAAGGCCTCGTCGTCGTCGGCGAAGAGGGTGAGATCGGAGATGTCGCCCTTGTCGCCCGATCGGACACCGCAGAGGTCACGCAGCTGGATCTCGACCATCGCCTGACGTTAGCTCCCTCAACCCGGCACCCTGGCGGCCACGCCATCAACCACATAGCGTGGTGGCGATGCTTGGCTCCGTGGTGGTTGCTCCCTTGCTCATCTGGGCTGCGCAGCGACGCTCCCCGTGGTGGGGTCGACCGATCGCACGACGGATCGCCGGCTCCGCGATCGTCGTCGATCGCGTCACGGCGCGGGTTCGCCGCAGCCTTCACGTGCTCGCATTCACAGGTCTCGCCATCGGGGCGATCCTCCGCTTGTACAGCTCGTAGCATCGTCGAGTGGCGGTTCACCTGGTACGGCACGCGTCCGCCGGCACGCGACACAACGCCGATCCCCACGACGACCAGCGGCGTCTCGACGATCTCGGTCACCGCCAAGCCGAGGCGGTCGCCGAGTTGCTCGGCGACGCTCCCGTGAGCGCGATCGAATCGAGTCCGGCCCGTCGATGCCTCGAGACGGTGGCGCCGCTCGCGGCTCGCCTCGCGGTTCCGGTGCACCACTGCGACGGTCTGTTCGAGGGATCCGACATCGAGACGAGCTGGGCGGTGCTCGCTGGTGCAGCGGCACTCGACGGCGACGTTGTCCTCTGCAGTCACGGTGACGTCATCCCGATGCTCATCCGGCGCCTCCAGCTGCGCGGGATGGAACTGCGCGGTGGCTCCGGCTGTGCGAAGAGCTCCTGTTGGACCCTGGAGCACTGGGACGGTGAGCGCTTCGCCTCCGGCCGCTATCTGCCACCTCCCCTCCGGGGCTGAGGCGAGCGTTGTCCGACGCTCGGCGTCGCGACGGCGCCAGGCTCAGAGTTCGGTGATCTCGACCTGCACCTGCGCGTCGACGAGCTCACGTGGCACCGCGATGGCGTCGACGCCCAACAACTGGGTCGGGCGACCGCCGCGCAGCCGGTCGGCCTGGGAGATCATCGGAGGGCCCGACAGCCCGAGCAGTCCGACTTCCCGCATCAGCTTCGACGCCTCTTCGGGCGTCGAGCACCGCCAGGCCAGACGACCGATGACCTCCGCCGGGTCGTGGTCGATGTCCTCACCAACGGTGGGGCCGCCAAAGCCGTTGACGCCGAAGTACTCCTCGCACCACTCCTCAACCTCCATTCCGATCGCCTCCGAGCGACCGCGGAGGTAGCGGAGCGCAGCGCGCGCCTTCGCTTCGGCATCGGGCCAGGGGTACGCCAGGCGCGCCTCGCCCGCCCAGCCCGCCGGGGTGCACACCAGTCCCTTGTAGGTGGAGGGCGCCGCCGATCCGCGTGCATGTGTCACTCGCACGCGGTCGTCGCCGAGATCTTCCAGGTGCACCGCTGCGAGATCCGCGGTGACATCGGGGTTCAGGTAGGCAGACGGGTCATGCACCTCGTAGAGCAACTGCTCCCGAACGGTGTCGAAGCTGACCCGACCACCCGTGCCCGCCGGCTTGGTCACCACGAAGGTGCCGTCGGGCTCGCACTCACCGATGGGGAACCCGACGCGTAACGGATCCGGATTGTTCCACCAGTCGCCCGAATAGTTCCCGCCGGCCACTTGCCCGGAGCACTCCAGCAAATGCCCGACGGTGACCCCCGCAGCGAGTCGATCCCAGTCGTCCCACGCCCACCCGAACTCGTGGATGAGGGGCGCCGCGAACAGCGATGCGTCGGCGACACGGCCGGTGATCACGATGTCGGCGCCCTCGGCGAGCGCGTCCACGATGGGGCGGGCACCGAGATACGCGTTCGCGAAGAGCGCATCGCCACGCAAGCCGAGCGCCTCGGCGTGGGGGCGGACGTCGTCGCCGACGACCGTGGCGACTTTCAGGCCCGCCACCCCTGCCTCCCGGAGCCCCGCGACCACCGCACGACCCGCCGCGATCGGGTTGATCCCACCCGCGTTCGTGATGAACCGCGTGCGGCCGTTGACGATGTACGGCAACGCAGCACCCACATAGAGCGGGAGGTCGCGGGTGTAGCCGAGCGACTCGTCCCGCAGGCGGTCCTTTTGGAGGATCGCCAGGGTGAGTTCCGCCAGGGCCTCACACACGACGTAGTCGAGACCGTCCGCCAGGAGATCGTCGAGGGGCGCCCGCCCATCACCGTAGAAGCCCTGGCCACCGCCCAATCGAAGCGTCACGAGCGCCGACCATACCGGTTCGGTCGCACCCGCGGGGCTGAGCCGCCGCAGGCTGTTGGGGCAGAGCGACGTACCCCACGGCGGGTGATCGCCCGCTCGGCGCGATCCCCCGGCCCCGGACGGGACCGACCCTCAGAGACCCTCACCCGCACCCGCGACCGCGACGGCTCCCGTCAGCTGTGACGCCCGCTGGCATCGCGGCATGTTCGATTGGCTCTTCGCCCTGGCAACGCAGGGGGCCATCGGCGCGGCCGCGAGCCCGGAACCGCTCTGGAGACTGCCGCTCAGCGGATCACCCGCATCGCCGGGCGGGTGCCGAGCGCCAACACCGGCTCAGCGCGCATCGCCGGCACGACGCGAGTTGCACACACGTCGTCGTAGAGCGCGAGATAGGCACGAGCCGGTGACCGCCACGACCAGTCGGCCAGCATCCCCGCCCGCTGAATCGCGACACGCCGTGTGGGATCCGACCACGAGCGGACCGCCCGACTCACCGCCAAGGAAACGCCGACCGCGTCGCACGCAGGAGCGATGAAGCCGTTGCCAGAGAGCGCGTTGCCGCTCGCATCGATCACCGAATCACGGAGGCCGCCGACCGGTGTCACCACCGGGATCGTCCCACAGCTCATCGCCTCCATCGGCGTGAGTCCGCACGGCTCGAAGCGGCTCGGCACCAAGAGGAGGTCGCTGCCCGCGATGACAAGATGAGCGAGTTCCTCGGCCGACTCGCGGAGATACGCCACCCGCATCGGATCAGCCGCCCATGCCGCCACCGCTGCCGCCTCGAGGGTCGCGTCACCTCGACCCATGAGCACCACGCGGGCGGAGACCCCGCGCATCTGGGTGGCCACTTGCAACGCGGTGTCGACGCCCTTCTGGTCGGCGAAGCGACACACCATGCCGATCACCGGCTCCCCAGGAACGTCGGGAAGCCCGGCTCGCCGAAGCAGCTCGCGACGACACGTCGCTTTGCCGGTCAGCTCGAGCGCCGAGAAGTTGGCGGGCAACAGCGGGTCGGTCGACGGGTCCCAACGCTCGACGTCGATCCCGTTTCGGATACCGAGGTAGTGACGACCCTTCGAGCGCAGCAGTTCGTCGAGGCCCGCACCTTTTCCGGGACGCCGGGTCTCCGACGCGTACGCAGGGCTGACGGCAACAACCCGGTCTGCCAGCTGGATGCCACCAGCGAGCGGGTTGCAGCGCGAAGCGTGGGAGAACTCGACCCAGCGATCGCCCATCCGGTCCAGCCAGCGACGGGCTGTGTCCCCCTGGTAGGCGAGGTTGTGAACCGTGAGTACGACCGGGATCTCCGGCGGAGACCAGGCCGTCGCTGCCGCAGTGTGCCAATCGTTGAGATGCACCACGTCGGGGCGCAGACGTCGCGCGAGTTCCGCGACCGCTGCGGAGAAGCCGAGGAACCGAACGTCGTTGTCCTCCCAGCCGATGCCGGTCTCCGGGTGGTTGTAGGGATGCGGTCGCTCGATCCCGCGGGTCGACACGACAGCGATCTCACCGAGTCCGGCGACCACACCCCAGCGGACCGAGGCCGGGCCCGCCCACGAAGGCACGGTGAGCGACTCACATCGGGACTCGATGAGATCCGGAGTGCCGTCATAGTCGGGGATCACCACGGTCACCCGGCAGCCGGAGCGCCGCAGCGCTGCAACCAGCCCGGTGCTCGCGTCCGCGAGTCCTCCGACACGGATCAGCGGCGACAGCTCGGCGGTCGCGAAGAGGATGTGTCTCGGTGGGTTCTCGCCGAGCTGCACCACGTCCTCCTCGAGCCGGAGCTCCAACCTCCTCACCGCCTCGGCGCTCGTCACCTCGTCGGTCCTCACCTCGTCGATGCGGATCATGGGTCCCCCTTGTCGGACGATCCCTCGACCCGCCGAGGGACCCTCCTATCGGAGGAACCGAGAGAGACTTGAGGGTGACGAGCCAGCCGGATCCGACTTCCGGCGCGGTGCGAGATCCGGTCTCAGCCGCGGGGTGTCCGCTCGACCAGCTCCCAGGGCGAGTCGTAGGGCCCGGCGAGCAGATCGAGGAACGGCCGTGGCGGGAGCGCCTCGGGGCCGAGTACCCCGGCACCTCCCCAGATTCCCTCTGCGATCAGCTCGAGTGCGACCGCCGGACAGATCGCGGTCTGCCACACCACTGCCTGAGCACCGTCACGGGCCATGGTCTCGGCGTTGTCGACCACATGCGCGAGGTACACCTCGCGGGGCCCACCGTTGACCCCGTCGCCACGCACCCACGTTCCGGCACACGTACGCCCTTCGATCCGATCCCCCAGCTCCGCCGGGTTCGGCAGGCACGCGGCGACCACATCGCGAGGCGAGACGCTCATGCCCCCCACGTCCACCCGCTCGGTGCGGTCGAGGCCGAGCTGGTGCAGGGTGCGGAGGATGCCGATGAACTGTTCACCGAGGCCGTACTTGAAGGTGACTCGGTTGCAATCAACCCATCGGGGAACGAGCAGCACCTCCTCGTGCTCGACGTTCACACACTCAACGGGCCCAATGCCACCGGGGAACTCGAAGACCTCCGGCTCGGAGAACGGCTCGGTCGTGAACCACCCCCGGTCACGCTCCCACACCACCGGCGGGTTCAAACACTCCTCGATGGTCGTCCAGATGGAGAAGGTCGGCGCGAAGTCGTAGCCACGCACCACCATGTCGGAGCCGTCACGAACACCGATCTCGTCGATGCTGCTGAAGAGTTCATCGGCCGCGTATCGGGCGAAAACGTCCGCGAGGCCCGGTTCCACGCCCATTCCGCAGAGTGCGAGCAGGCCACGCGCTTCCCAGGCATCGTGGCGAGCGAACTGCTCGTCACCGAGCTTCACCCCGGTCTGTTCGAAGGGGTGGTGCGGATGCGGCTGCGACAAGGACATCGCCATGTCGAGGTAGGTGACGCCGGCGCGGAAACACGCGTCGAAGATCGGCATCACGAAGCGCGGGTCCGCCGCGTTGAGTACGGCGGTCGCACCGGTCGCCCGTATCGCCTCCTCGACGTCCGCCGTGTCCGACGCGTCGATGCCGCGTCCGCCGATACGAGGGTCCCCGGTGCGTTCCGCGGCGACAACGGCCCGCGTCGAATCGAGATCCGCCAACACGAGCGACTCGAAGAAGCCGCGGTGGCGGGCGATCGCGGCGAACGCTGAGCCGACGCCACCCGCTCCGACAACCAGAATGCGCATCGGCGGGACCCTAGCGGCGCCGCGGCGATTGTCGACCGGGAACGCGTGGGGGCCTTCAGGGTTGCCGCCCGAACGGTCGACCATCCCTCCTCGGCGCCCCAGTAGCGTGGCCCCCGGAGGGTGAAGATGTCGCACGCACGATGGATCAAGGTCGTTCTCGTCGCGCTCGTCGCGCTGCTGGGCGCTGCCTGTGACCTGCCGGAGCAGGTGGTCGGCTCGGGCTGCGAGACCGTCGGCGCACTCGGCCGTGATGCCACGCACCTGCTCCGCTGTGGCGATGACCTCACATGGCAGGCCACCATCACCCTCGACCGCGCCGCGCTCATCCTGACCCGCCTCACCGCCAACCAGCCCACCCCGGCGAGTCCCGCACCGCTGGAGCCGACGTCGGGGTGTGCGATCTCGCGTCGCTACGCGCTCGACGCCGCCGACCTGCCACCTGCAGAACGGAAGTACCGGGCGATCGTCACCACGGTCAGCAGCGGGCGCTCGGGCTGCGGCTGTGTCATCGCCCGTGAGTGGTCGATCGGCATGGAGCCTGAAGCCGTCGAATCACTGCGCGCCGCCATGGACGCCAAGGAGGCCCAGGCCGTCGCGAACTACGCCCGCTTCGGCGTCGGCGCCGAAGCGGTGCCCGTCGAGGCCCGCACCATCTTCGTGCGGACAGCCTGGCGATCGTCCTCGGAGCAGCGGTGCCTGCGCCGCGCCCTCGGCAGCATCGCCGAGGAACCCGGGAAGTCGTTCCACGAACGGGGTGTCGCCATCGACATCGAGGACTGGGAGCCTGCGTTCCGAGACCTCGACCGCAACATCCTCCGAGCCCATGGCTGGTGCCGGACCTACCGTGCCGAGGGTTGGCACTACGAGTACCGGCCGGTCCTCGAGTCCTGGGGCGAGGGCAGCCGCTGCATCGACTGAGCGGATCGGCCAGAACCACCAGAGGCCGTTCGCTTCGGCCGGAGGCTCCAGCGAGGTACGATCACCGTGCGCTCGCCGAGGCTTCAGTCACCGCCGGGAGTGGGGTTGGCCGAAACGGTTGACGTCGGCGACGACAGGGACCGTTCCACATCCGCCCGGATGTCGGCCACCGGTGCGACCGGATAGAGCGGACTCGGCTGGCCCAGACCCTCAAGTGCGTCGAGGTCGACCTTCGCCGCCGCCGGATCGCCGTGGGAGTTGAGCAGCGCGGCCCGCAAGAGGCGGGAGGTCGGATTGCGAGGGTCGAGCGCAACTGCCTCGTCGAGGACACGCTTTGCCCGTTCGAAGAGCAACGCCGGTGCACTCTGCGAACTCAGTCCGAGGAGGTAGCCCTCGGCTTGCAACGCGTCGAGGTTCGTCGGATCTGCCGCAGCGACGTCGGCCAGACAGATGATCGCCTCCGCGATCAACTGCGACGGCGACGTTCCGTCCTCACCCGCGACCGTCGTGGTCGAGGCGTCGCGCTGCGCAGCGAGCGCGGACGCTGCTTGTTCGGCTTTGGTCCAACACGGCTGTACCGGCGCAGAGAGCAGGTTGTACGCGATCTCCCGGTCGAGGCCCATCGAACTCAACGTCGAAAGGACACCTGCGGGAGGATTCAGCCGAGCGAGCGTGTCGAGTTCGTCCTGCGCGGCACGCCACTGTTTCCGCTTCGCCAGGACGCTCGCACGAAACACCCGCACGTCGGGATAGTCGGGGTGCAGCCGGACGACCCGCTCGAAGTTCTTCCATCCGTCGTCCACCTCCCCCGACCGAACCATCGCCCACCCTTGGTAGGTGAGGGCCTCGGCGTCGTCAGGCGCCGAGGCGAGGATCTGCCGATAGCACTCGATGCCCTCCGCTGGCTGCTGGAACGACATCGACAAACACTCCGCACGCCGCGTCCGCTCGCTCCCACCCGATCCCGTCAATCCGACGCCACCGGCCCGAGTCCCGACGGAGCGGGCGAGCAGCACACCGCTGAGGGCAGCGACGGCGATGATGCCCGCAACCCACATCACCCGATGTCGGCGCGACGCGCGGGTGTCGGCCCCAGCACCATCGCCCCTGGAGTGCTCGGCGCCACCCGCGGACGGCGCGACGTCGGCGGTGGACTCCTCGGAGCGCAACAGCGCGGCGGCGCGCTCGGTATAGCTGTCGCGGAGCCGCTGGTACGCCTCGTCGTCGAGGTCGCCCGCCTCGTGTTCCGCATCGAGGTCGTCGATCGACCGCAGCAGGAACTCCCGCTCGATCTCGTGACGATCAGTCACCGGGTGGGGCCTCCCCCGCGTTTCGCCAACGCGCGGCGAACGAGGTCACGGTCCTCCTCGGACACCTCCGCCACCGTCTCGCTCATCCGACGCCAGCGAGCGAACGCGAGCCCGAGGCCGGCCACGGCTGCCGCAGCGACCACGATCGGGACGATCCACACGAGCGACACCAGCCCGCTGCTCGCGGGTCGCAGCAGCACCCGCTCGCCGTAACGATCCGCGAAGTAGGTGAGGATCTCGTCGTCGGTCTTTCCGGATCGCATCTGCTGGCGGATCAGGCCTCGCATCTCGATGGCGAGGGGGGCCTGTGAGTTCGACACGGATTCACCGGCGCACGCCATGCAGCGCATCTGAGAGGCAAGCGCGAAGAGTCGGTCGTCGGAAGTCCCCGCATCGGGCGTCGAGCGGGCACCGAACACAACGAGACCCACCAACACGATCCCCATCGCCGCCCAGGCCCAACGGTGTCGACGCATCACGATCCCCCGCCGGCTGGTGCACGTGAGCCCTGGATCACCCGGTCCAACCCTGCGGCGGTCACACCGCCGTTGAACTTCGCAACCACGATCCCGTCGGGGTCGACGATGTAGGACTCCGGGAGCCGGATCACCCCGTAGTCGAGGGCGATCGAGCCGTTGCCCTGCGCGATCACGGGCCAGTCACCCCCGTTCGCTTCGAAGAACTTCTTCGCGGCGGCCGGGCCCTCGTTGAGCGAGATCGACACCACGAAGTCGCTGCCGGCATGCCGCTGCGCGAACTTGATCAACTCGGGCTGCTCGACCTTGCAGGGCCCACACCACGTCGCGAAGAAGTTGACCACGACCCAGCCACCGCGCAGCGCATCGAGATCGAAACGCTCACCGGAGATCGTCGTGGCGGTGATGGGTGGCGCCGGCTTGCCAACCAGCGGGGCCGCCTCGCGACGCTCGGCGTCGTTCGGACTGAACGCGAACAACGTGACGAGGCCGGCGAGCACCACCGCGACCACGCCCGCGATGACCGGGGCACGCTTCACACCGGCACCGGCTGATCTCGGGTCTCCGCGACGGGTTGCGACACGGGATCGAGTGGGTTGCGACGGCGACGGCCGGGAAAGGCGGAGAGCGCCGTGCCGAGCACCATGATCGCTCCACCGAACCAGAGCCATTGGACGAGGGGCGCCACGATGACGCGCAGCCCGATCGTGGCGTTCTCCGCGCTCGCCGCCCGCTGGAGGGAGAGGTAGATGTCGCGACGGAACCCGACATCGACAGATGGGGTGCCGATTTCCTGTCCGGTCGCGAGGTACTGGTTGATCCGCGGCTCGAACACCGCGCCCCCGTCGATGCGGATCCTGGCCCGCAGTTCCCGGCGGTTCTCGGCCTCGACGACTCTGCTGCCTTCGTAGCGGAGGGTGTGCCCGGCCACTCGGGCGGTGGCGCCTTCGGCGAGGGAGAACTCGCCCTGGTGCTGGTACGAACCCGACGCCGCAATCGCCACGGCGATCACGATCACCCCGAGGTGCACGATCATCCCGCCGTTGGCACGGCCCACGAACCCTCGCCAGCCCTGGCGGCGCGTCGCGAGCCCCACCTGACGGAGGGCAGACCCCGCCGCGAATCCGCCGAGCGCGAAGGCGATCAACGGCTCGGCGCCCCGCGCTCCGAACGCCAGGGCGACCGCCACCGCGCCCGGGGCGCACCACGCCGGCCACCACAGCCGTTGGCGCAGCGTCTCCGCGTTGGTTCGACGCCAGGGCAGAACCGGAGCGACGCCCATCAGGAACAACAGCGCCAGGCCCAGCGGAGTGGTCATCCGGTTGAAGAACGGCTCCCCGACCGAGATCCGGTCGTTGCGAACCGCCTCGACGATCAGCGGGAAGGTGACCCCCAGCAGACACACGAACGCGAAGACCGAGAACACCAGGTTGTTCGCAAGGAATGCCCCTTCACGCGACAACGGCGAGTCGATACGGCCCGGCGAACGGAGCAGATCGCCCCGCCAGCCGATGAGCACGACCGACACCGCGACGATTACCCCGAAGAACGACAGCAACCACGCGCCGATATCGGACTCGGAGAAGGCGTGAACCGACTCGATGACCCCCGAACGGGTGAGGAACGTGCCCAGGATGGTAAGGCTGAAGGTGGCGCACAGCAGCGACAGGTTCCACACCCGCAACAGCCCGCGACGTTCCTGCATCATCACCGAGTGGATGAAGGCGCTCGCCGTCAGCCACGGCAAGAACGAGGCGATCTCGACGGGATCCCACGCCCAGTACCCACCCCAGCCGAGCACCTCATAGCTCCACCACGCACCCAGGACGATCCCAGCGGTGAGGAATCCGTAAGCGAGCAGCGTCCAGCGGCGGGTCTCGATGAGCCAGCCTTCGCCGAGACGACCCGTGATGAGGGCGCCGATCGCGAACGCGAACGGCACCGTGAAGCCCACATAGCCGAGGTAGAGCATCGGCGGATGGAACGCCATGAGCACGTGGTTCTGCAGCAGGACGTTCGGGCCGGGGCCGTCAAATCCGGGCGCCGGGTTGTAGGAGCGGAAGGGCGACGCGGGTCCCAACATGAGCGCGAAGAAGAACGCGCACACGATGAACATCACGACCATCGCCCAGCCCACGAGCGGATCGCTGAGCTTCCTGCGGAACTTCAACGCCACCGCGATCGTGAACCCACCGAGAATCAGGGACCACAACAGGATCGAGCCCTCGAGCGCCGACCACAGTGCGGCCACGTCGAAGGGAAAGGGGGTGCGGGACGATCCGTGATCGGCCACGTAACGGACCGTCGTGTCGTTGGTCAACAGCGCCCGTTCCATGGCGATGAACGACACGGCCGCACCGAGGAAACAGAGCGCCGCGTAACCGGGCGCCCGCTCGAGGATCCGCGCACGACCACCTCGCAGGCCGACCAACTGCGAGGTCATCCCACCCAAGGCCCCGATCATCCCGAGGACAAGGCCCGCGACGCCGAGCGCGAGGTTCATGTGCGGGGCTCGGACCCTGCGGGCACCGAATCGTCGGTGCGCTCCGCGTCGCGCTTGGCTTCGCGGGTGCGGTCGCCGTGCTTTTCGTCGTAGGTGGAGTCGTGCCGCAACAGCATGCGATCGGAGCGATACACCCCGTCACGGTCGAAGGACCCCTCCAGGACGACCGGGATCGAGGGCTTGAACAGATCCGGCACGTCGCCGCGGTGAATCACGTGAACCGACTTCGACCCGTAACGGAGGTCGAACTCGAGTCGGGCCCCCTCGTTGTTCACGCTGCCGGGGATCACGTTGCCCTGGATCCGAAACCGTGACGAACCGAGTTCCGCACGCTTCGCGACCGCCTGGTCGACGTTGTAGAAGTAGACCGTTGCGTTGCTCAGCCCCTCGAAGAGCACAACCCCCAGTGCCACGACCACGACGAGCAGCACCGCCATGCCACCCCAGCGACGCCGGGGACTCTTCCTGCGGAGCGGAGCGACGTCGCGCGGGGTGAGATCCAACGGGGCGGCGTCGGGGGACTCCGCGTCGTCGATGCTCACATCCATCGCCGATCCTCCGGTGGCAACTGTCGCGACAGGCGTCGGCCGCGACGGATGAGCGATGCGGCATACCCACCAACGGCGGCGAAGGTGACACCCCACGCACCGATGATGAAGGGCCAGTGATTGGAGACCTCCGACAATGCCATCACCGCTGTGCCTCCTCACGTCGTTGCGCGATCGCAGCGTCGAGCTCACGGTCGGCGACTCGTTCAGCCAGCCATGCCACTCGGAACCGGTGAATCAACAGCCATGCCGCCAAGAACCCGAAGGCGACGAAGCTGAACATCAGCGTGAACAGCTGTGTGCCGCCGATCTTTGGATCCAGCGTGCCGAAGAGGGTCCGCTGCTGGTGCAACGAGGACCACCAGTCCACCGACTTGTGCACCACGGGGATCAACAGCGCCGCAGCGATCCCGACGACCGCGGACCGGGTGCCGCGAGCCTGCGGCTCTGCCGGAACCGACCGAACCGCGAGGTACCCGACGTACAGCAGGAACAGCAGCGCGGTCGTGGTCAGCCGCGCGTCCCACACCCAGTAGGCACCCCAGGTGATGCGGCCCCACAACGCGCCGCTCACGATGCTGAAGCCCAGGAACAGCACCGCGAGTTCGCCGGCGGCGTGCGCCAGCAGATCGGCGAACTCGCTGCGCTTCGCCAAGTACCAGACACCGCACACCGCGTTCAGAATCATCAACACGTAGGTCAACGAGATCGTCGGCACATGGACGTACATGATGCGGATGGACTCCCCGAGCTGCGCATCGGGGCTCGTGATGCCGAACGTGAACATCAACAGGATGGCCATGGACACCACGGTCACGACGCCGAGGATTCGCGTCCCACGCGAGCTCGTCGAGGTCGTCTCACGCTGTTGCTGGTCCGCCGATGCGGCCAGGTCGGTCATGTCTCCTCCATCAATGGGCCCCACACGGCGACGCCGAGGGTGACGTAGAGCGCTGCAACGATGCCAAGCATTCCGGCCCAGGGCCAGCCACCCCCGACCGCGTCACCCAGCGCGATCTGAAATGCACGGGTGGACGACAACAGCACCGGCGCGAGTACCGGGACCAACAGGAGTGGCAGGGCTGTTTCACGCACGGCGAGACCGGCGGCGAGCGGCCCGTACACCGCGCCCGCTGCGGCAATGGCGATGGTCGCCGCAGCGGCGCTGACCATCAGGAGCAACGGACCGCGTAGGCGTACGTCATAGAACACGACCGCGCATCCGGCCATGAGCAACTCGACGGCGACCAACTGCACCGCAAGCGACCCGGCCTTTCCCAGGAAGATCCCCGCGGGATGCATTCCCGACAGTCGCAGCGCGTCCGCGACCCCGTTGTGCTGCTCGACCGCGAAGCTCCGCTGGATCAGGAGGATTGCGGCGAACAGCACGGTCACCCAGAACAGCCCCGGGGTCGCCCGCCGCAACACGCCCGAGTCGGGATCGAGCGCAAAACCGAACAGCAACACGACCGCGAGCACGAAGGGAAGCACCTGGTTCATGGCGACCCGGCTCCTCGCCTCGAGGCGGAGGTCCTTGCCAGCCACCGCGATCGCATCGCCGCCAACCGAGCGCAACACCGCGTTCACGCGACCCGCCCCGGGGCCGGATCGGGTTCGGCGCCACAGACCGTTCCACCGACGAGGTGCACACCACGAGTCGAGAGCGCCTCCGCGCGATCGAGTTCGTGAGAGGAAAAGAGGACCGTTGCTCCGTGGGCCACGGCGTCGCGCACCAGTTCGTCAACCTCGTCACGTGCCGACTGATCGAACCCGGCATGGGGCTCGTCGAGCAGCCACAACGCGGGGCGGCGCACGACGAGCGCCGCGAGGGCGGCGCGACGGCGCTGGCCGGTCGAGAGCCGCCCAACCGGCAGGTGGCGGAGCCGCTCGGCAATCCCGACGCGGTCCATCGCTGCGAGGGCATCGGTGCCCGACACACCGGCGACCCGCGCCCAGAAGCGCAGGTTGTCGGCAACGGTGAGCTCGTCGTAGAGCCCCGACGCGTGGCCGAGGAGCCCGACCATCGGCCGGACTGCCCGACGATCGGAGCACAGGTCGACACCGAGCACGCGTGCGGTGCCCGACGTCACCCGCACCAAGCCGGCGCAACAACGCAGCAGCGTGGTTTTCCCGGCCCCGTTGGGTCCGGTCACGAGCACGATCTCGCCGGCCTCCACGTCGAGATCGACGCCGGTCAGGGCGGGAAAGCGACCGAGGAGCGCGACCGTGGAGCGGAGGTGGACAACAGGCTCCATGGGGCGGCCCAAGGCTACCGATGCTCCCCGCGCGACGGCCAAGCGGGAGACGCCGATACCGTGGCCTCGGTGTTTCACCGGGTTCTCGGCGCCGTGGGTCGCGTGCTCATCACGATCGGCGTGATCCTCCTGCTGTTTGTGGCGTTTCAGCTTTGGGGAACCGGCCTCGAGCAGTCCCAGCACCAAGACGAGCTCGCGACGTCCTTCGGACGCCAGGTACTCGGCACGCGCGCCGCGCCGCTCGATGATGCGGAATCGGCTGAGGACGCGGTGATCGCCGACCTCGCGAAGATCGACCCCACCACCGCTGCGCCCACCCCGCCGGCCAAGGAGGGGACGTCGATCGGGATCATCGAGATCCCCAAGATCGGCCTCCGGCAGTTCTTCGTCGAAGGAGTCGCCAAGGCAGACCTCAAGAAGGGGCCGGGGCATTACCCGGGCACCCCGATGCCCGGCCAGGCCGGCAACGCCGCGATCGCCGGGCACCGCACCACCTACGGGGCGCCCTTCAACCGGATCGACGAACTCCTCCCCGGCGACGTCATTCACGTGTACACGATGCAGGGCCGTTTCCGCTACGAGGTCATGGCCCCCAAGCCGAACGCCGGTATCCAGAACGGCCCGGGGTGGTTCTCGGTGAAGCCCACCGAGACCTACGTCATTGCGCCGACACCCGACAATCGGCTCACCCTCACCGCGTGTCACCCCAAGCGGAGCGCCGCACAACGCATCGTGGTGCAGGCCCGTCTCACCGCGGAGCCCGCACCGACGGCCACGACGACCACGATCGCGAGCCAACCGCCCGAGGCATCGACCGATTCCACTCGCGCCAGCGGCCTCCGAGCGGCCGAGGCGTCGCTGGCAGGTGACGGCGCCGCGAAGTGGCCCGCGTTGGGTTTCCTCGCCGCATTCGTCGCGTTGTATGTCCTGAGCTGGGTGCTCGCGGCGCGGCTCGGTCGCTGGTGGATCTACGCGATCGCCGCGCCGGGCTACGCGGTGCTGCTCTGGTTCTGTTTCGTCTTCACGGACCGCTGGCTGCCGAGCATCTGAGCAGACTCGGCGCCCGCTCCGACGCACCGCCGGGGTTTCGGAGGTACGGCCCGCCCGTAACATCGAGACCATGCACCCCCCTCTGCGGCACCGCTTCCGGTTCGCCGCGGCGCTGCTGTGCCTCGCGCTCGCAGCGACCGGATGCTTCGACGCGAACCTCGGGTCGAGTTCCACTACCACCACCAGCGCAGCGCGCACGACCACCACGCTGGTGCCACGCGGCCTGTTGAGCCGCCTCGACCAGGTGTTGCCCGGCCAGTGCTTCGACCCGCTGCCCGATCGCGACCAACGCCCCTACGCGGTCTTGGCGATCCCCTGCGAACAGCCCCACCGCAACGAGATCTTCGATCGGATCTCGTACCGCGCAGAGGACAGCAAGCCGGCCCCGCGGGGGGCGCCGTATCCGGGTGAGACTGCCGTGCGCACGATGGCCGAGCAGGCCTGCTACAGCCGATTCGAGACGTGGATGGGAATCGCCTGGACCTCGTCGGACTTCGACATTGAGACGTGGTACCCCTCGGCGACGTCGTGGGCCGCGGGCGACCGTTCGATCACCTGCACGGCGATGGAGTTCCGCGGACGACCCACCACCGGCTCGGCACGGGGGTCGAAACGGTGACTATCGCCCGCTGAACCGCGGCGAACGGCGCTCGGCGAACGCTCGGCGGCCCTCCTCGAGATCGGCGCTCCGCCATGCAGTCTCGAACGCCGCTTCGTACGCGGCGGTGTCGACCCGCGGGTCGAGGAGATTCAGCCCGAGTTTGGAGCCGGCGATCGACAGTGGCGCCAACGACGCGATCCGCCGCGCGGTCGCCATCGCGGTGTCGAGCGACCCGAGTTCCTGGACGAAGCCCAGCCGATGCCCGTCGGCAGCGTCCAAGACGGCCGCGCTCAGCACCATGTGCCGCGCCGCACCATGGCCGAACAGCGCGACGAGGCGCCGGAGCGTCCAGTGGTCGACCATCAGTCCGAGCTTCGCGACCGGCACCGCGAACCGCGCATCGTCGGTCGCGATCCGAATGTCGCACGCCACCGCGAGCTGCATGCCGAGACCCATGCAACTCCCCGAGATCGCAGCGATCGTGGGGATGGGCAGGTCGACGAGGTGATCCAGCATGACCCGCAGCCGGTGGGTGAAGGTCAGGTCCTCGAGTTCGGTGAGATCCGCCCCGGCGCAGAAGTGTCCGTCGGTGCCGCAGATCACCGCCGCGCGGGCCGTGTCGCCGAGCGAGGTCACCGCCGCGTCGAGCGCCTCGACCGCCTCGAGGTTCAGCGCATTGCGCCGCTCGGGCCGGTCGATCCGGATGACCGCGATCGAGTCGTCGAACTCGAGGTGGATCACGAAGCTGACGGCTCGATCTCGACGAGGAGGTCTCCCTCGGTGACCTGATCGTCTGGAGCGACATGGACCGCGGTCACGGTTCCGGCGATCGGCGCCTCGACCGGGATCTCCATCTTCATCGACTCCAGGATCACCAACTCGTCGCCGGCGGCAACGGTGGATCCGACCTGGGCCGGCACCTGCCACACGTTCGCGGTGATCTCTGCACGCACCTCTGTCATGACGAGTTTCTAGCCGACCCGGCCATCACACCGGCAGAACACCGTGCTTGCGCCAGGGGCGTGCCACCTGCTTTGTCGCCGAGATCCGCAGGCCCTTCGCGATCGCCGCACGCGTGTCGGCCGGATCGATGATGTCGTCGACCTGGGCATGACCGGCTGCGACGTAGGGGTCGATGTTGGCCCGGATCATCTCCGCGAGTTCGATTCGTTTGGCGTCGCGCTCCTTGCCCTCGGGTACCTCGTCGAGTTGCTTGCGGAACGCGATGTTGACCACCCCGTCGGGACCCATCACCGCGATCTCCGCGGTCGGCCAGGCGACGAGATAGTCGGACTCGTACGCGAGCCCGTTCATCACGAAGTAGCCGGCGCCGTAGCTCTTGCGCAGCACGACCGAGATCTTCGGGACCGTTGCCTCGGAGACCGCGAAGAGCATCTTGGCGCCGTGTCGGATGATCCCCTGACGTTCGACCACCGATCCCACGACGAAACCGGGCACGTCATGGAGGAAGACGAGCGGAATGCCGAAGGCGTCGCAGAGCCAGACGAAGCGCGCCGCCTTGTCGGCGGCGTTCACGTCGAGGGCACCACCGAGGACCATCGGCTGATTCGCCACCAGTCCCACCGG
>JAKOVA010000290.1 GCA_029782335.1 Actinomycetes bacterium
ATCGGGCGCAACGCCTGGTAGGCGAGTCGTGCGCCATCGACGTTGGCCTGGAAGTCCCACAGGTCGGTGTGTGACCACGCCTCTTCCTCGCCGGTGACCTTCCCCGTCGCCACCTCGTCGAGCAGTTCCTTCGCGCCGTTCCCGAGCTGATCCGGCTTGAAGTTGATGTCGGCGACACGGCGCTTCAGTTCGGCCGTATTGGCGACGAGGCCGTCGGCCATCTTCGCCCGCTGCTCGGGCGTGTCGAGCGCCGTGAAACCGGCGGGCGGCCACAGCTGCTTCTCGATCTGATGCCAGCCCGTCCACTCCTGGCCTTCCTCGAGGTCGGCCTCACGCAGATCGAGCAGCGGGTCGAGGTCACCGAAGGATTCCGCAACCGGTTCGATGCTCTCCCAGTACATGCGTGTCGGGGCGTAGAGCTTGCGGGCCTCATCGTCGTTGCCCGCCTTGTACGCCTCAGCGAACACATCGGTGCCCTTCACGAGGAGGTCGACCTGCTGATCCACGTACGCCTTGTACTGGGCGGTCGCAGCCTGCTGGAGCTCCTTCATCTCCGCGGAGGTGGCGTCATCCTCACCGGAGTCGGTCACCGTGAAGGTGCCCCGGTTGCCGTCGCCGGACATCCCCGGCACGCACGCCGTCACATAGGAACCGGGCTCCGCGCGCAGCACGAGCTTGCGGCTGAGGCCGGGGCCGATGTTCTCGACCTCGCCTTCGATCGCCTTGCCGTCCTCGGCGAGGAGATAGAACTCGGTCACGTCACTCCCATTGTTGGTGACCGTGAAGATGATGTTGCCCGACGGTGCCTCGGTGGCGCTGAGCTTGCACTCCGTGCCGGTGTCGGTGACGGAGATCTCCGTGGCTTTCCGGCCGCCGCCTTTTCCACTGTCCGCTGATTCGGTCGTGGTGTTGTCGGTGCACGCGCCAGCGAGGGCGACGAGGGCGACGAGGGCGAGCGCCGGGGAGGTTCGGCGTCGGGTCATGCAGGGGTTCCTTCCGTGATGGGTTGGGGGGTTGAAGCGGGCGCGGTTCCACCGCCGATCGGCGCAGGCGGCGCAGATGTCGGACGTCGGACGCGGAGCACGAACAGCGTCATGGTGGGCACGAGGTAGAGCACCCAACAGACGAGCTGTAGCCACGTCGTCACCGGATTGAAGTTCACGGTTCCCTTCAGCAGGGTCCCGTACCACGACGAGGGCGGGATGGTGGACGACACATCGAAGGCGACGTCTCGCAGACCCGGCAGGATCGCCGCCTCTTGCAGGTCGTGGATGCCGTAGGAGACGACTCCAGCTGCCACGACGACGAGGAACGCCCCGGTCCAGGTGAAGAACTTGCGCAGGTCGAGGCGCAGCGCACCCTTGTAGAAGAGGACGCCGAGGACCGTTGCCAGCGCGAACCCCAGGACGGCTCCGATGAGCGGCGCTGTGGTTTCGCCGGTCGCCCGGGTCGCCGCCCAGACGAACATCGCGCTCTCGAGACCTTCGCGGCCGACGGCCAACAACGCGAGCAGCGTCAGGCTCATGCCGCCGTCCGTCGCGTCGAGCTTCGCTTCGAGTTCCCCTTTGAGGTTTCGCGCCTGGCGTGCCATCCAGAACACCATCCAGGTGACGAATGCGACCGCGACGATCGACAGCGACCCGCCGATCGCCTCTTGCGCCTCGAAGGTGAGCCCGCGCGGTCCGAAGGTCAACAGGGCGCCGAACCCGAACGAGACAGCGATCGCGATGGCCACACCCGTCCAGATGCGCGGGAGCAGGTGCCGGCGATCGGTCTTGACGAGATAGGCGACGAGGATGCCGACAACGAGTGATGCCTCGAGGCCCTCTCGCAGCCCGATCAAGAAGTTGCCGAACACCTCACCTCCAAGACGGCGTCGACGGCCATCTGTCGCCTGCGCTCGATCTCAGAGTATTAGGACGTCCTAACGCATGCCAACAAGGGCAGAGAGCATCGGGCGATGGGTGGGCGTCACGCGGGCGGGTGCGCGGTGACGTACCGTGCGCGGATGGCAGGCGACGACCACTCGTTACGGGTCGCGGGTCTCCATCACCGCTATCGCAGCGCCACCACGCTGGCGGGCGTCGAGTTCACCGTCCCGGCGGGTGCGATCGTCGCGCTCCTGGGCCCGTCGGGCTCGGGCAAGACGACGCTGCTGCGTTGCATCGCCGGCCTCGAGTCACCGGTCGAGGGCGTGATCGAACTCGGCGGACGGGTGCTGAGCGACGTCGCTCGGGGGATCAACGTCGAGCCCGAAGCACGCGGCCTCGGGATGGTGTTCCAGGACGGGGCGCTCTTTCCCCACCTCGACGTCGGGGCCAACGTCGGCTTCGGGCTGCCGCGGCCGCAGCGCCGGGGGTCGCGGGTCGCCGAAGTGCTCGAGTTGGTCGGTCTCGCGGGCTACGAGCGCCGAGGCGTCGCCACGTTGTCGGGTGGCCAACGGCAGCGGGTCGCGTTGGCCCGGGCGCTGGCACCCCAACCGGCTGTCGTGCTCTTCGACGAGCCGTTCTCGAACCTCGACGCGGTCCTCCGTGCTGAACTCCGGGCCGAGGTGCACGATCTGCTTCGAGCAACGTCCACCACGGCGGTGTGGGTCACCCACGATCGATCCGAGGCGTTCCTCCTCGCCGACTCGATCGCCGTGCTGCGTGACGGTCGGGTGCTCCAGCAGGCGCCGCCGCGACAGATCTATGACCGCCCGATCGACCCGTGGGTCGCCGGATTCGTCGGCGAGGTCAACCTGGTGCCGGGGGTCGCCGACGGGACGACAGCACGGACCGCCCTGGGCGACGTCGTGTTGTCTGACCCACTGAGGGGTGAGGTTCAGGTGCTGGTTCGTCCGGAGGACCTGCGGTTGGCCGGGATCGACCCCCACGGCGGATGGCGGGTGTCGGGCGTCGCATTCGAGGGCCACGACACGGTGGTCAGCCTGACGGGGCCCCTCGAGACGGTGCGGGTTCGGACGCGACGGCCCGACGTTGCCGACGGCGACCGCGTGGGGGTCACGCTGCGGACCGGCCTGGTCGCCGCAGCGTGGCCAATCTGACGCGTCTCCCCACCGAATCCTCGCCCCGCCCCCGAACCTTCGCCCCGCCCCCGAACCTTCGCCCCGCCCCCGAACCTTCGCCCCGCCACCGAACTTGCGTACAAAACCGACCCCCACCGACGGAAATCAACGCAGGCTCAGCCGGGGGTGCGGCCGCAGGCTCAGCCGGCGGTGCGGTCGCAGGCTCACCCGGAGGCGTCGCCCGACGAATCCTCAGAGCGCGGCGCCCGCCCGTTCCCCCTCGACCACCGCTGCGTGTGCTCGACGGGGGGCAACGCAGTCCCCCACCCGTTCCACGGCAATGCCGGCGGCTTTCAGGTCGAAGTACAGGGCGTCGAGCGGCGTCGCGGGCACCGCGCAGACCACCCAGTCGGACCGTCGCTGCACCATCGAGCCAGTGGGATGGTGTTGAAGATTCAGGACGCCGTCCTCGAGCGACATCGGCACCAACTCGGTCGACTGCACGATCCCCTTGGCGTTCGCCCGGATCCACCAGGTCTCCATGTCGAGGGTGATGCCAAGGTCCTGGCCGACCACCATGCCCGGCGTGATGACCTCGACCCGACATCCGCGGTCTGCGAGCAGTTCCGCCACCGA
>JAKOVA010000011.1 GCA_029782335.1 Actinomycetes bacterium
CTCGGGCTGCGATGGGTCGTCGAGGCGACGAACTCGTGGTGGTCGAACTACGGGCAACTCCGCCGCAACACCGACCGCCGAACACGGCACCGCCACGCCGCGCTCTGCCTGGCGACCACCGTCCTCATCGTCGGTCGACTCCTCGACTACCGCAACAGATGGAGCTCCAACTGAGCACCTATCCGCTCAGGTCCTAAGGCGCTCTACGGCGCGATGGCAAACGACGGGGGTCACCTGCTCGTTGGCACCGACGCCATCGACGAAATCAGGGCTGACCCGGTCGCGGTTCAGTTCCTTCGCGAGTACGTCGGTGCAACAGAGATGCTGAACGGCACGCACCGATGGGCGTTGTGGCTGAACAACGTGACACCGACGGACTTGCGGGGGAGTGCGGTGCTTCAGGGCCGTGTTGAACTCACTCGCCAATATCGCGCCGCATCAAAACGGACGGCCACAAAGGCAGCCGCGGCGACACCCACGCTCTTTGTGGAGGCACGAGAAGCCGACGAGAGCTACCTCCTTGTGCCGTACGTATCAAGCGAGATGAGGGTGATCGTTCCCATGTGTTTCTACCCAAAGGAGACACTCGTCCGTGCCCCTTCGTGGTGTTTGCCCGGTGCCGGACTCGACACCTTCGGAATCTTGCAGTCCTCGATGTTCATGGCTTGGGCGCGGACTGTCGCTGGACGGCTCGAAAGCAGACTCCAACTTTCACCAGGGACCGTCTACAACACCTTTCCGTTTCCCGAACGCGACCCGCGACAGATCGAATCGGTCCAAGTCGCTGCCCAAGCTGTCCTCGATGTCCGTGAGGGGTTCCCGGACGTGGCCTTGGGTGACCTGTACCACCCGACGCTGATGCCACCCGCTCTCGTTGCCGCCCACCGCGACCTCGACCGCGCGGTTGAGACGATGTTCGGTCGTCACCGACACACAGGCGACGCCTCGCGTTTGCGCGTCCTGTTCCGCAGATATGCCGAGTTGACGGGCGGCGACCCGGCCCTCTTTGGCGACGATTGAGACGCCACGCCACCCGACACGTCTGACACTCGGGAGGAGATCTCGGACAAGGGTCGGAGGTCGCAGCCTCCCTCCACCACACGTAGCCTGCCGAATCGTGGGATTCATCAAAGACCAGAAGGCTGATCTGCTACTCCGCGACGCTCAGCGCGCGATGAGCGAGGGACGGACTGTGTTCGCACCGCGACTGCTCGGCGCAGGATCACAGGTGGACATGTCGGGGAGCATGTCTGGTTGGGCGGAGATGATCGAGGCGATCGAGTCCGCGGGGTGGGTGATGTACCACTGGTCGGTCACCAACGGAGCGAAGGGACGGCCCGAGGCGTTCCCGCTGTTCCGGCGACCGACACCGCCCGGGTACCAATAGCCCCAGAGTCAGCCGCCCAGGGCCGCGGCGATCACGCTGGTGCCGTGGTCGAACCAGGCGACCCGGGACGGTTTGTGCTCGACCAGCGCGGCGATGAAGCGGTCGTGGAGATCGGCGAAGCGGTTGAGCATCGGACCGAGCTTCCAGTCCTTCGTGTGGGTGCGTCGGGCAGCGAGGTGTGTCAGGTAGGCGTTGATCTCTCGACGTTCGTCGACATCGAGAAACGGTGTTGGTGTCCACTCGGCAACGAAATGCTGTGCGGTCACGTCGTCACACGGTGACGCCTCCCGTCGGAACCGGAAGAAGTCGTCGAGCAGCCGTAGGTGTAGGAGCGGCGCTTCCGTGAGGGCGTTCATCACGAAGCCGCTCGTGATCGTGCTTCGGTCCACGAAGAGCGCCTGGCCGACCGCCTGCTCCACCTCGTAGCAGTAGTGCGAGGCTCCGTCCCGTAACTCGGCTTCGGTTGACGGATTCCACGCCATTCGCTCACGGTAGGCCGCATCCAGCGCACGGGTGCGCGCCTCCTTCCTCTCAGGAGCCGAGTTGAGACGGCCGGTCAGCGCACCGCACCGCACCACACAGCATGGAAATCCCGCCCGACACCATGACTCGACCCAGAGCGCTCTGCCACGAACTCCGCCACCCCATGTGCACAGCGGCGAGGCCCGCTGACGCGCACTTGTAGACTCTTCCCATGCTCGTGGGCGCCGTGCTCGCTCTGCTCGACACCGTTACCTTCCCCGAGCTGCTCACTCTGCTCGTGATCGGCCTCGTCGTCCTGGGCCCCGAGAAGCTGCCCGGGATGGCGCGTCAGGCGGGGGAGTGGATGGCGAAGGTGCGTTCGGTTGCGCAGAACCTCCAGCGCGAGGTGAACGACGTGCTCGACGAGCCGGAGATGCAGTCGCTCCGCGAGCTCGGGGAGTTCGCCGCTCGGCCGCGGGCGAAGATCGCCGAGTACGCGAGGAACATCTCCGACGACGACGACTCGTCCATGCGGCTCACCGCTGACAGCGCGACGGAGGGTTCCGCCGGTGCCTCCAGCGCTGGTTCCTCCCCATCGACAGCGGCGACGCGAAGCGCGGGAGCCTCCGGCGCGGAGAGCGAGCCGGAAGCCACGTGAAGCTCCGCAAACGGGCCCGCAGCGGGGCCGAGGGCGCAAACGCCCAGATGACGCTCATGGATCACCTCCGTGAGCTACGGAACCGGATCCTCAAGAGCGCCGTCGCGGTGCTGGTCGCCGCGGTTGCCGCGTACATCTTCTACGACGACATCTTCCGCTTCTTCACGGGACCCTATTGCGAGAGCGTCAAGGACACGGATCGATCCTGCACCCTGTACAGCTTCGATCTGCTCGGCGGCTTCCTGCTGCGCATGAAGGTCGCGCTCGTCGGAGGGGTCGTCCTGGCGTTGCCGGTGATCCTCTACCAGTTGTGGCGTTTCATCGTGCCCGGGCTGTACCGCAACGAACGGCGCTACACCGTGGCGTTCGTCGGCTCCTCACTGCTGCTGTTCAGCATCGGCGGTGTCCTCGCCTACTACACGCTGCCCGCGATGATCGCCTGGCTCCAGGGCAACGGTGGCCCGGTCACCTATGTCACGGCGGCCGACAAATACTTCTGGCTGACGGTGCTGATGGTCGCCGCCTTCGGAGTCGGCTTCGAGTTCCCGATCGTGTTGGTGGCGTTGCAGATGGTGGGCGTCCTCCAGCCGTCGACGCTCGCGAACGTGCGGCGACAGGCGCTGGTCGGCATCGTGGCGGCGGTCGCCGTTCTCACGCCCGGCGGCGACCCGATCAGCCTGCTGGCGCTCTCGGTGCCGATGTACGTCTTCTATGAGACCTCGATTCTCATCGGGCGGCTGATGAGTCGCCGGAAGCGCAACGCCTCGGCGTCCACGTGACCCTCACGGTCGACCGATGAGCAGGCCACGGCCCTTCGCGCTCGACCGCTTCCAGCTCGACGCGATCGCCGAGTTGGACCGCGGTCACAACGTGCTGGTTGCGGCCCCGACCGGCTCCGGCAAGACCGTCGTTGCCGAAGCCGCGATCGACATGGCCCTCGCGTCGGGAGGGAAGGCGTTCTACACGGCGCCGATCAAGGCGTTGTCGAACCAGAAGTTCCTCGACCTGTGCGAGCGCCTCGGCCCCGACCGGGTCGGACTGCTGACGGGGGACAGCTCGATTCGGGGTGACGCAGACGTTGTCGTGATGACCACCGAGGTGCTGCGCAACATGATCTACGCGCGCTCCGAAACCCTCGCGGGGTTGCACGTCGTCGTGCTCGACGAGGTCCACTTCCTCCAAGACGCCTATCGGGGACCGGTCTGGGAAGAGGTCATCATCCACCTCCCGGCAGCGGTTCGGCTGGTCTGCCTGTCTGCGACCGTCTCGAATGCCGATGAGCTCGGCGAGTGGATCGGGACGGTGCGGGGCCCAACCGGGACCGTCGTGGAGACCGAGCGACCGGTGGCGTTGCAGCCGCTGTATCTCGTCGGCGACCGCTCCGCCGAGCGCTACCACCTGGTCCCGATCCTCCTCGACGGCACCCCGAACTCGGAGGGATACCGCTTCACCGAGGACCCCCGACAGCGCGCACGGGGTCACCGCGGCCGGCCACGACGCCGCTACTTCACGCCGCGTCGGGTGGAGACCATCGAGCGTCTCGCCGAGGAGGACCTGCTTCCGACGATCCACTTCATCTTCTCTCGGGCGGCATGCGACGACGCCGTTCGCGCCTGCCGCGACGCCGGATTGCGCTTGACCACCCCGGATGAGCGCCGACGCATCCGGTCGATCGCGACGGCGCGGCTCGCCGGTCTCGCGGACGCCGATCTCGACGCACTCGGCTACGACCTGTGGTTGGAGTCGCTGGAGATGGGGGTTGCCGCGCACCACGCCGGCATGATCCCGGCGTTCAAGGAGGTGGTCGAAGCCGCGTTCACCGAAGGTCTCGTCAAGGCGGTGTTCGCGACCGAGACGTTGGCGTTGGGAGTGAACATGCCGGCGCGTTCGGTCGTCATCGAGAAGCTCTCGAAGTACAACGGGGAGAACCATCGGTTTCTCACCCCCGGGGAGTTCACCCAGCTCACGGGCCGCGCCGGACGCCGGGGGATCGACACGAGCGGCTACGCGATCGTGGACTGGTCGCCCTTCGTCGCCTTCGATCAGGTCGCCTCGCTGGTTGCCAGCCGGTCGTTCCCGCTCGCGTCGTCGTTCCGGCCCACCTACAACATGGCAGCGAACCTGATGCGCCGCTACACGCGTGGCGAGGCGCATGAGATCCTCGGGCAGTCCTTCGCGCAGTTCCAGGCGGATCGCGCGATGGTCGGCTTGCAGCGCCGCCTCCACGAGGACCGCCGTCGTCTCGAAGCTCTCGATCAGGCGATCGCATGCGAACGCGGCGACGTCGAGGAGTACGCGCTCGCGCTCGATCGGCTCGAACGGGCGGAACGCCGGCGGAGCGGAGCGGCCGCCGTGACCAAAGCCACGGCGATGCTGCGGCCGGGTGATCTGGTGATCCTCCCGCCGAAGGTGTCCGGTGCCGGCGCCGCTGGGGCGGTGGTCATCTCGGTCGCGCACCGTGGCAAGGGTGCGGTTCGCGTCCGAGCCGTGGACGTTGGGGCAGAGATCGTGACTTTCGATGCCGCCGACCTCGACGTCCCGCTCCGCCCGGTTGGCAACGTCGAGCTGCCCGTGCCCTACGCCCCCGACGATCCCGCCTTCCTCGACGCGTGCGGAGCCCTCGTGGCGACGACCACGGGTCTGTCGCGGCCACCCCGGCCGACGGCCAACCCCGAGGACACGCTCGGCGATCTGCGCGTCGAGGTCGAAGGACATCCGGTGGCGGGGTGCCCCGACCTGCCGGCACACCTCGAAGCGTTGCGCGAGCGTCACGCCGTGCGACGTGAAGCGGACCGCGTGACGACCGCCGTCCGCCGCCGCAGCAGCCATCTGGCCGCCCGGCTCGACGCCGTCGTCGACCTGCTGGAGCACCTCGGATTCTGCGACGGCTGGCAGCTGACCGAGGCGGGGGAGCGGCTCGCACGCATCTACCACGAATCGGATCTGCTCATCGCGGTGGCGCTGGCGGAAGGGATCTTCGACGGTCTCGAGGCGGCTGAGTTCGTCGCCGTGCTGTCGTGTTGCGCCTACGAGGAGCGGGGGAGCGACCCGCCGCCCCCGGCGGTGATCGACCACGAGGTCGCGGCCCGCCGCGTCCGTGACCTCGACGGGCTGTGTCGGCGCCTCAACAAAGCAGAACGCGCCCGTGGGCTACCGCCCTCACGCCCACCCGACTCCGGATTCGCCGTGGCGGTCCGAGCCTGGGTGCAGGGACGCGAGCTCGACCGCGTGCTGGGCTCCGAGTTGTCAGCGGGCGACTTTGTTCGCAACGTCAAGGTGCTGGTGGATCTCTCCGAGCAGATCGCTCAGATCGCCGCCGATCCCTCCACAGCCGCCGCGGCCTCAGACGCGGCGCGCCGCTTGGTTCGTGGGGTGGTCGCGGCCGCCGGCGCGGTGGGGTCGCCATGACGGTGCGCAAGGGTCAACCGTGGGGCCATCCGGGGTCGCTGCCACCAGGTGCTCCGGTGGCGGCGAGCGACGCCGCGGTCGTGGACGCCTGGTTGGAGCATCGCTCGAGCGGCGCCGAGGGCCTGTTGGTGATCGGCCTGCGGGGCGGCGACCTCCATCGCACGCTCGGCTCTCCGCCGGCGTCGCGGATGACCGGGAGCGAAGCGTGGACCTTCCCGGTGGACCTGATGCGTATCCACCTCGACGACCGGGAGTTGTGGGGTGCAGCCCACCTGGTGGCAGGCGGGTCACGGCTGTTCCGCGGCTGGAGCGCCGTGGTGATGAACGCGGCCTTCCGCGGTGCCGCGAACCTCGGGCCCCGGGCGCATCCCGGTGACGGACTCCTCGACGTCACCGTTGGCTCGCTCGGTTTCGTCGACCGGCGCCGCGCGACCGCCCGAATGGGCCACGGCGCACATCTTCCGCACCCCGCGCTCGAGGTTCGGCGTAGCGCACGCTGGGAGGTCGAACGGCGTGACCCCGTGCAGGTGTCGGTGGACGATCGAGCGGTGGGGACGGCGCGGCGGATCAGCGTCGAAGTGCTCGACGCCGCGATCCTCGTGGTGGTCTGAGAGCGCCGCCGCGCTTCGCGACGCCAATCGTCGCCGCAGCTCGATACCGTGAGGACCCATGCACGGATGGCTGTTGGACGCGTCGCCGGGATCCTACCGATGGGGTGAGGTCGAGACGCCGACGCCCGGCCCGGGGGAGGTGCGGATCGAGGTACGCGCCTCCGCCTTGAACCACATCGACCTGTGGCTCACCCGTGGCCGGCCACGGCCGCCTCGGTTCCCGCATGTTCCGGGCTCCGATGTCGCCGGCGTGATCGACGCGGTCGGCGACGGTGTCGTCGAATGGGCGGTCGGTGACGAGGTCGTCATGGAGGCGGCGGTGACGTCGCATCAGGCAATCCTCGAACGCGGGATCGACAACGTCGTCGACCCCGGGATGCACCTGCTCGGTGAGCACCGGTGGGGTGGACACGCCAGCCACGTCGTGGTGCCCGCCTGGCACCCGGTTCGCAAGCCACCCTCGCGGACCTGGGCGGAATGCGCGGCGTATCCCGTCTGCCATGTGACCGCGTGGCGGATGCTGCGCAAAGGCGGCGTCCGGCCGGGCTCGAAGGTGCTGGTGGTCGGCGTCGGCGGCGGCGTTGCGGTCGCGGCGCTGTTGATCGGCCAGTACCTCGGCGCTGAGATGTACGTCACGTCACGCGACCCGGCGAAGCGCGCCCGTGCGCTCGAGCTGGGCGCCGTCGACGCGTTCGACTCGGCGGGGCCGTACCCGGTGAACGTCGATGTGGTCATCGACAGCGTGGGTGCCGCCACCTGGGAGCCTGCGATGCGCGCCCTCGTCAACGGTGGGCGGTTCGTCACCTGCGGGGCAACCTCGGGCGTGGAGGTTCCACTGCTGTTGCCCCGCCTGTTCTTCCGCCACCAGGAGATCATCGGCGTGACGACCGGCTCACACCTCGAGTTCGTCGAGGTGACCGACCGCATCGAAGGGGGCCTCGGTGTCGTGATCGACGAGGAGTTCCCGCTTTCGGAGTACCCCTCGGCTCTCGCGAAACTCGAACAGGGCGATCAGCTCGGCAAGCTCGTCCTGGTGCACTGACCCGATGGACGCGGCACAGGCCAAAGCTCGGGTCCGCGAGGTGATCGCGGGGCACTCGAGTCGACTCATCGAGGTGAGCCACGAGATCTGGGAGCATCCCGAGCTCTGCTACGAGGAGCAGTTCGCGCACGATCTGCTGTGCAGCGTCCTCGAAGACGCTGGCCTCACCGTCGAGCGTGGCGCATACGGGTTGCCCACGGCCTTCCGGGCCACCACGGGTTCGGGCGGGCCGGTGGTCGCCGTGTGCTGTGAGTACGACGCGCTCCCGGGAATCGGCCACGCGTGCGGCCACAACGTGATCGCCGCGGCAGGCCTCGGCGCGGGTCTCGCGGCGGCGTCAGTCGCCGAGGAACTCGGTGGGACGGTGGTCGTGCTGGGAACTCCCGCGGAGGAGGGCGGTGGTGGCAAGGTCCGAATGATCGACGCGGGCGCTCTCGACGGTGTCGACGTCGCAATGATGGTGCATCCCGCCGACCAGGATCTCGACTCGTTCTGGGCGATCGCAATCAGTGTGCTGCAGGTGACGTTCCGCGGCCGTGCCGCACACGCTGCGGCCGCTCCAGAACAGGGGGTGAACGCGCTCGACGCAGCGGTGCTCGCCTACATGGGCGTCGCCGCGCTGCGTCAACACATCGCGTCACACGAACGGGTCCACGGGGTCTTCACCCACGGTGGGGACAAGCCGAACATCGTTCCCGATCGTGCCGAGATGCTCTGGTATGTCCGTTCCGCGACGAGTGAGTCGCTCGCGGCGCTCGAGCCGCGGGTCATCGCGGCGATCGAAGCCGGCGCAGCGGCAACCGGGGCGACCGTCGAGATCGAACGTCCGAGTCTTCCCTACCGCGACCTGATCGACAACGGGCCGCTCGTCGCTGCGTACGCCGCGAACCTCGCGGGATTGGGCCGAGGTCTGGGAGCGAAGGTCGACCGTCCCGAGTTCCTGGGCAGTACCGACATGGGAGACGTCAGCCACGTGGTCCCGGCGATCCACCCGATGATCGCGGTCGCGCCCCGCGGGGTCGCGATTCACACCCCGGAGTTCGCGACGCACGCACGAAGCGAGTCGGGGGACAAAGCCGTGCTCGACGGGGCGGTGGCGATGGCCGAGACAGTGGTCGATCTCTGGACCGACTCGACCCTGTTCCGTGAGGTCCGCGCCGCGTTCGACCACGCTGAGCGGTCGCCGACTCCGGAGTGAACCCCCCCTAACCTGCGGGCGTGATCCCCTACGTTGCAGAGGAGTTCACGGCGGCAGAGCAGTCCGTTCTTCGTCGGTACTTCACCAACCTCGATCAACCGGTTTTCGCACTTGTCAACCTTCCCGAGGTGGTCAAGGGCGCCCTTTTCGCCCGCTATTCCCGTTCCGCGAAGTCGCTTCGCCGCCTCTTTCTCGATGAGTTCGTCGGAGACCTCGAGGTCGCCGGTGACGTCACGGTCGACGCAACGATCGGAGTGCAACGCGCCGAGGCGCTCTACGAGCGGGTCTTCGTCGAGTACGGCGACGACTCGGTCGCGCAGCTCGGCGGCGTACACCTCGCGTGCGAGCAGGCGTCCAACGTGCTCACCAAGCTGCTCGAGTGGGGGCGGCTCATGTCCTACCTCGAACAGTCCACGCGCTACATCGCGTACGACACGCGGCTCGGCGGTCGCTACCGCTATCACCGCGACGAGGCGGTGCTGAGCTCGCCGTTCGGTGCCCGTTTCGTGGGCGACATGGACTCGATGTTCGACACCTACGCCGAACTGCTGCCGCTGCTCGGCGATCACTTCCGGGAGATCACCCCGAAGGACCCTTCCGACAGCGACTTCGTCTACCGGCAGGCGATCCGAGCGAAGGCCTTCGACGCACTGCGCGGCTTGCTCCCCGCAGCCGCCACCTCCAACGTCGGCATCTACGGAACCGGTCAGGGTTTCGAGCAGCTCCTGTTGCGGCTGCGCGCCTCGGAGTTGCCCGAAGCGGTCGAGTACGGCGCGCTGATGCTGGAAGAACTTCGGAAGGTCATTCCGTCGTTCCTCCGGCGGGTCGACGTTGCAGATCGCGGTGGTGCATGGAGCGCCTATCTGGCGACGAACCGCTCGGCGATTCGCGAGGTCGCCCGCCGGGTGTTGTCCGAGCCGGCATCGACGCCGAGCGATTCGAAGGTGACCCTCGTCGACTTCGATCCCGACGGTGAGGTGAAGGTCGTGGCGGCGATGTTGTACTCGTCGTCGCACCTGCCCGACGCGGTGATCGAGGAGCAGGTCCGTCGGATGTCGGTCGAGGATCGCCTCGCGGTGATCCGTGCGTATGTCGGAGATCGCTCGAATCGGCGTCACAAACCCGGCAGGGCGTTGGAGCGCACCTCGTACCGCTTCGACATCCTCTCGGACTACGGAGCGTTCCGCGACCTCCAGCGACACCGGCTCCTCACGGTCGAGTGGCAGGACCTGTCGCCGCGTCACGGGTTCGTGCGTCCCGAAGCGGTCGCCGACGCCGGGGCGATGGAGCGATTCGACGCGGCAATGGAAACCTCGGCCGCGCTCCATGACGTGCTCGCCGAACAGTTCCCGATGCAGGCGCAGTACGCGGTCGCGTTGGCGTACCGGATTCGTTACGTCATGCAGATGAACGCCCGGGAGGCCATGCACCTCATCGAGTTGCGATCCGCTCCGCAGGGCCATCCCTCCTATCGCACGGTCGCCCAGGACATGCACCACCTCATCGCCGAGGCCGCCGGCCACCGCGCGATCGCCGAGATGATGCGCTTTGTCGATCACAGCGCAGAGCCAGAACTCGAGCGTCTCGAGGCGGAGCGACGCGCCGAAGCGCGGCGTGCCACCGCTCCACGACGACCTGTGCCATGATTCCCGCCGCGCCGGACCCTGTCGGGTCGCGCACGGGATCGCTGGAACGAGGACGCGATGGCTGACGAGAACGAGATCGACGACGAGCCCCTGATGGACGACGAGTTCGAGGGCGACGAGGACTTCGCTGACGACGAGGAGGGCCTCGACGACGACGGCGACGAGGAACTCGGCGATGACGAGGAACTCGGCGACGATGAGGACGAGGATGAAGCCGAGGACGACTCCGGGATTCGGGCGCGGCGGCGCCCCAGTGGTGAGGACGACGAGGACGACGAGGAAGAAGAAGACCCCGACGACGTCGAAGCGGACCTCGACACCATCCTCAAGGACCGAATCGCTGCCGGCGACGACCTCGAGGACGAGGAGGAGGAAGAAACTCCCGATCGCAATGACCCCGACGTCGCCGATGGAGTCACCGCGAAGAAGGAAGGTGAGTTCACCTGCACGATGTGCTTCCTCATCGTGCATCCGCGTCAGTTCGGGCGTCGGGACCACCCCGTGTGCCCCGAGGGCTACGACACCTGCCCGTCGATCGAACTCGTGAAGTCCATGCGTTGATGTGCACCCCCGGCGGGGGCGCTGGCAAGATTCGCGCATGACCGAACCGTCCTCCATCGACGGCCTGCGTAGCGCGGCTGAAGAACTCGTCGGCGAGCTGGCCGCGGTGTTGCCGCGACTCCTCGAACGGACCCGTGAGCAGATCGGGATCGCCCTGAGCCTCGCCGAGCGCCTTCCGTGTGCCGAGCGACTCGGGTTGCGCTCAGATGCTGTGTCCGTCTCACCGCCCGATCTTCACGTGGTGACTCGACGAGATGCCGACGAGATCCCCGTGTCCGCTGTGGCTCCGACACCTGCGCCCGAGGCCGCTGCGACGGCGCCGGTGGCGCCGGTGGCGTCGGATGCGCCGGCGGTGAAGCGAGCCCCTGCGAAGAAGGCCCCGGCGGCGAAGAAGGCTCCCGCGAAGAAGGCCCCGGCGGCGAAGAAGGCTCCCGCGAAGAAGGCCCCGGCGGCGAAGAAGGCCCCCGCGAAGAAGG
>JAKOVA010000024.1 GCA_029782335.1 Actinomycetes bacterium
ACTCGTCGTCGAGCTCAGGCGCCGCGTATGTGTTCGTGCGGTCTGGTGGTGTGTGGTCGCAGCAGGCGTATCTGAAGGCGTCAAACACCGAAGCCCAGGACAACTTCGGCACCACCCTGTCGGTGTCGGGTGACACGATCGTAGTCGGCGCCTGGGGCGAGGACAGTGCGGCGGGCGGTGTCAACGGAAACCAGGCCGACAACTCGTCGTCGAGCTCAGGCGCCGCGTACGTGTTTGTTCGATCGGGCGGGGCGTGGTCCCAGCAGGCATATCTGAAGGCCGCCAACACGGGTGCGTCGGACGCTTTCGGTTATGCGGTGTCGCTGTCGGGTGACACGGTTGTCGTTGGCGCGTACGGCGAGGACAGTGCGGCCACGGGTGTGAACGGCAACGCCGGGAACGATTCGGCGTCGATGGCTGGCGCGGGGTATGTGTTTGTTCGTTCGGGTGGGGTGTGGTCGCAGCAGGCGTATCTGAAGGCGTCGAACACGGAGGCTCAGGACTACTTCGGCTATGCAGTGTCGGTGTCGGGTGACACGGTGGTGGTGGGCGCGTACGGCGAGGACAGTGCGGCGACGGGCGTCAACGGGAATCAGGCTGACAACTCGTCGACCGATTCGGGTGCGGCGCACGTGTTTGTTCGTTCGGGTGGGGTGTGGTCGCAGCAGGCGTATCTGAAGGCGCCGAACACCGGCGCATCCGACAGCTTCGGGATCTCGGTAGCGGCGTCAGGTGACACCGTTGTTGTAGGTGCCGATAGCGAGGACAGCGCAGCCACCGGCATTGGCGGAGACCACTCCGATGACTCGCTCGCCGACGCTGGTGCGGGCTTCGTGTATTCGCGCTCCGGAGGCAGCTGGTCCGCGCCGTGAGGCTCAGTCGGTGACGCGGCTGGAGAATCTGCCACCGGGAGCCGAACAGTGATTTCGCTGACCTGAAGCGTGCCGCCGAGGAGCGGGGCGGCGAGCGCGGGCGTGGTGGCGACGAGCTGAAGGGTCAGGGTCCCACCTTCGACAGCGTGGTGGATGACGCCGCTCGCTGAAATTCCTCAGGGTCGACCCTGGCCTAAATGTCACAGGACGTCACTAGCGTGACCGACACATGTTCGAAGTTCTTGTAAGTCACGCAGAGACCGCGGTCGCGACGGTCATCCCCGACAACGCGACACAAGCACTCTCCGACGACGAACTCATGGCCGGCGTCCGCACCCTCGAACGAGCACGCACCCTCCTCGACGCCGCCGAAGGAGCGCTGCTCACCGAACTCGAAGCCCGCGGCACCACCGACCGCGTCACCGGACTCCGCACCGCCGGATGGGTGTCCAACACCTGCGGCGGCCCACGCTCCAAAGCCACCGCCCGCATCAAAGTCGCCCGACAACTTCGCGAGACACTTCACGACACCCAGGCCGCCCTCGCCGCCGGCACCATCACCTTCGACCACGCCCGAGTCCTCACCGACGCCGCCAACCCCCGCATCGCCCACCAGTTCGCCGGCCCCGTCGAACGCGCCCTGCTCGAACTCGCCCCCCTCGCCACGTTCCGTCGCTGGTGCGACGAGGTACACCGCGTCGCCAACCAACTCGACCTCGACGGCGGCCACGACCCACGCACCGACCTCGACAACAACCGCCTCACCATCTCACGCATGCTCGACGGCGTCGCCGACATCTCCGGCCGACTCGTCGGCCTCGACGCCGAATCGGTCCGCCAGGCCGTCGACCGCGTCGCCGACGAGATCGCCGAGCGCTACCGACGCGACGCCGAAACCACCAACGGCGACACCACCATCCCCACGCGACCCACACTCCGCGCCCTCGCGCTCGTCGAACTCATCCGCCGCGCCAACGCCGCCGGAGACCCAGGCACCGTCGGGCCGTCCCCCGAGATCACCCTCACCATCAACACCGACGACATCACCCCCGACGGCACCATCCGCCACGCCGCAGCACCCGACGGCACCCCCATACCCGCCAACGTCATCGCCGACCTCGGCTGCGACCTCGCCCTCCACCCCATCATCCTCAACAACCTCGGCATCCCCCTCGACCTCGGCCGCACCGTCCGCACCGCCACACCCCACCAACGCCGCGCCCTCGCGGCCCGCGACGGCGGATGCGTCTTCCCCGGATGCGACGCCCACCCCGCACGCTGCCACGCCCACCACGTCGACCACTGGATCGCACAACTCGGCAACACCGACGTCCACCGCATGGTCCTGCTCTGCCCCCACCACCACGGCGTCATCCACCGCCACGGCTGGCACCTCGACCTCGACGACAACTCCTGGGCCATCATCACCACCCCAAACGGCACCACCCTCCACGGCCAACGCCACCACACCACCCGCGCCGGACCAGCACCACCACACGCCGCCTAACGCCGACGGGGCCGGCCAGCCAAGGCCGCCACATGCCCCACCCGCGCGAACCGTTCTGGACAGAGCACTAGCGGCTCCCGAGCGGGGCGTCGAGTGCGACGGGCGGGTCCATGAGCGGCGCGAGGAGCGTGACGCTGGTCTCCCAGAGCGCTTCGTCGTCCTCCCGGCGACGGGCAGGTGGCGCCAGTCGACCGATGTGGTTCCGCACCCAGTAGCGCCCGGTGATGCGCCGTCCGGGATCCGAGGTGGCGAGAAACACCGAGGTCGCAGCACCCGCTGCGGCGTCGAGGCTGACGAGCGGCATCGCTCGCAGGAACACCTCGAGCGGCCCGGTCGTGTCTCCGTCGCGGGCGAATCCGCTGTTGACCGATCCCGGGTGCAGACAGTTCACCGCCACGTCGGGCCAACGACGGGCCAGCTCGTGGGTGAAGTGGACGTTCGCGAGCTTCGAGCGGCCATACGCGAGCCACGGGTTGTACCGCTTCGTCGTCTGGAGGTCGTCGAAGTCGAGGCCGCCGACGGCGAACCAGTGCGCGACGGACGCCACGTTGATCACTCGGGGATCACGCGCCGCACGCAACGGTGATTCCAGCAAGAGGGTCAGCAGCATGTGGCCGAGGTGGTTCACGCCGAAGGTCGTCTCGAAGCCGTCGACGGTTTCGCTTCGCGAGCTGAGGATGAGCCCGGCGTTGTTGATGAGCACGTCGATGGTCCCCAGCGTCGAAAGCTCCGCCGCCGCGGATCGGATCGAGGCCGAATCGGCAAGGTCGAGCGGGACGACCGCGACCTCGTCGTTGCCCGACCGCGCCCGAATGTCCTCGAGCGCGACGGCGGCTCGCTCTGCGCTGCGACAGCAGATCACCACCCGATCACCCCGGGCCGCGAGGGCCACGGCCGTCTCGAGACCGATCCCCGAGTTCGCTCCGGTGATCACGACGTTGCGGACGGCCACGCACGGCATGGTAGCGACGCGCCGCGGAGGTCTCTCCCGGCGCGCGACACTCGACCGGTGCCCGATCTCCAGTTGCCCACCGCCGAACAACTCGGCGTGCGGCCCTCCACGTTGGTCCGCCGAGGCCTGCTCCTGCAGTGCCCGGCGTGCGGTCAACGAGGAGTCATCTCCGGTTGGTTCGGCATTCTCGACCGGTGCCCGACGTGCGACCTGCGCATCGAGCGCATCGAGGGCCACTGGATCGGGTCGTTCGGGCTGAACGTGGTGGTGTGCTTCACCGCCACGTTCCTGGTGCTGTTGACCGCCACGCTGCTGTCGGTCCCCGACATTCGACCACTGCCGATCATCATCGCCGCCGTGGTCCCTGCAGCGCTCGGCCCGGTGCTGTTCGCGCCCGGGTCACGCACGACCTGGGTCGCGATCGATCTCCTCATGCGGCCGCTCACACCCGGTGAGATCGACCCCCGCTTCGTGAAGGTCGATCCCCGGCGCGACCGGCCGACGAAACCTCAGGCGTAGAGCGCTTCGATCTCCGCGGCGTACCGCTCGTTGACCCCGCGCCGCTTCAGCTTGGAGGTCGGGGTCAGCAGCTCGGAGTCGGGAAGCCATTCTTCGCCGATCACCTTGATCTTCTTGACCCGCTCGGCGTTGTTGAACGACGCCATCACCTCGGGGAGCTTCGACTCGACGGCGGCGATCACATCGGGGTGTTCGGCGAGCTGAGCGAGGGAGAGATCGCCGAGGTCGTGCTGCGCCGCCCATACGGTGGCAGCTTCGGGGTCCAAGACAACCAGCGCCGCCACAAACGGCCGCTGGTCGCCGATCGCGGCCGCCTGCCCGACGAGCGGCAGCGTCTTGAGGGCCGCCTCGAGGTTGGCGGGGCTGATGTTCTTGCCGCCGGCGGTGATGATCAGTTCCTTCTTGCGATCGATGATCCGCAGGTAGCCGTCCTCGTCGAACTCGCCGATGTCGCCCGAGTGCAACCAACCGCCTTCGTCGATCGCTTCGGCGGTCTTGTCCGGGTCGTTGAGGTAGCCGCGGAACACCAGGCCGCCACGGCACAGCACCTCGCCGTCGTCGCCGAGACGCACTTCCGCACCCGGAAGCGCGGGGCCGACCGTGCCCGGCTTGACCTTCCAGGGGGCAAAGGTCATCGCCCCGGTGTTCTCGCTCATGCCGTACACCTCGGCGAGCGGCACGCCGATCGCCCGGAACCAGCGCAGCATGTCAGGCAACATCGGCGCCGCCCCCGACACCGCGAGGCGCATCTGATCGACACCGATGAGTTCGCGGACGGTGGAGAACGCGACGGCGTCGAGGAACTCGTAAGTGGCGCGCTCTTCGTCGGTAGCGGTGCCCCAGGTGATCCGCTCCGAGATCGGGATGGCCGCTTCGACCGCCTCGTTGAACTTCGTCTGCTTCTCGGGGTCCGCCGCGAGGGCTGCGTTCACCCCGGCGTAGATCTTCTCCCACACCCGGGGCACCCCGAACATGAGATTCGGTCGCACCTCACGTGCATACGCTGCGATCTGGCTCGGGTCGGGGCAGGTGGTGATCTCGTAGCCGAAGAAAATCAGGCCGTAGTGCGACACCATCCGCTCGGCGATGTGGGCCATCGGCAGGTACGACACCAGCCTCGTGCCGGCAGCCTCGTCCCGGCTCCACCCGAACGACTCGAGCAGCGACTCGCCTTCCCACACGAGGTTCGCGTGGTCGATCATCACGCCCTTCGGATTGCCGGTGGTGCCCGACGTGTAGATGACGGTGGCGAGATCCTCGGGCTTGACGCCAGCGGCGGCTGCGGCCAGATCGAGGGGCTCGGCGTCACTGAAGGTGGACCACGGGAGCGTCGAGTCGTTGCCGCCGTGGAGCACCACGATGTGCTCGAGGGCCGGCAGTTGATCGCGCACCGCCTCGAAACGCTCGAGGAACCCGTCGTCCTCGAGGATCGCAACCTTCGCTTCGGCGTGGCCGGCGAGATACGCGATCTGGTCGGGCGACGAGGAGTTGTAGATCGAGATCGGCGTTGCGCCCGCGAAGACCACCCCGAGATCGACCCAATGGAACTCGGGGATGTTCCGCATCATGATCACGACCCGGTCGCCATGGGAGACCCCGAGGGAGGCCAGTCCCGCCGCGACCCGAGCGGTTCGGTCCGCAACCTCGGCGAAGGTCGCTTCGCCCCACCCGTCGCCCTCCATCCAGCGGAGTGCCCGGTCGGCGCCACGGCGCTCGATGATCGACAGGAACTCGGTGGCGACGGTGCGCCCCTCGCTGCGTTGACGGATGTCCTGATCGGTCGAGACCACGACCACTCCCCCCGTTGCTCGGTGACGGAACGGCATATTGAATCACCCATGACGACCCGACGCGGCTCGTCGAGCGATTTACCGTCCACACTTGGCCCAACGTAGACTCTTGACCGACCGGTCTAGTTCGCTGGGAACGGGCCAGGCCCCCGCAACACAAGGAGCACGAAATGCCCACTGCCGTCATCGTCGACGCCGTCCGTTCCGCCGGTGGCAAGCGCAACGGCGCGCTGTCCGGGTGGCATCCGGCGGACCTCGCCGCCGAGGTGCTGTCCGCCCTCGTCAAGCGCAACGACCTCGACCCGGGATTGATCGACGACGTGATCATGGGTTGCGTCATGCAGGCCGGCGCCCAGGCGCTCAATGTCGGCCGTAACGCCGTGCTCGGCGCCGGGTTCCCCGACTCCGTGCCCGCCACCACCATCGACCGTCAGTGCGGTTCGTCGCAGCAGTCGGCCCACTTCGCGGCGCAGGGCGTGATCGCCGGCGCCTACGACATCGTCATCGCCGCCGGCGTCGAGGTCATGAGCCTCGTGCCGATGGGCGCCTCGATCGGATCGGGCGTCGGCTTCCCCTTCGGCGACCGTGCGATCGCCCGCTACGCGGAGGACGAGTACCTCCCCGGTCACAAGGGCCTCGTCGGCCAGGGCATCTCCGCCGAGATCATCGCCAACGAGTGGGGCCTCTCCCGTGAGGATCTCGACGCCTTCGGCGCTCAGTCCCAGGCCCGCGCCGAGGTGGCCGCCAACGAAGGGCGCTTCGACAACGAGATCATTCCCGTCGCCTCGAAGATCCGTGACAAGGAGACGGGCGAGGTCAAGGTGCTCGACGAGCTCGTCACCCGCGACGAGGGCATCCGCCCCGGGACCACCGCCGAGACCCTCGCGAACCTCAAGCCGGCCTTCCTCCCCGACGGCAAGGTGACCGCCGGCAACTCGAGCCAGATCACCGACGGCGCCTCGGCGATGTTGATCATGAGCGAGGAGAAGGCCAACGAGCTCGGCCTCAAGCCCCGCGCTCGGTTCCACACCTTCGCGCTCGCCGGTGTCGATCCCGTCCACATGCTGACCGGCCCGATCCCCTCCACGCAGAAGGCGCTGGAGAAGTCTGGCCTCAGCATCGACGACATCGACCTGTTCGAGGTGAACGAAGCGTTCGCGTCGGTGGTGCTTGCGTGGCAGAAGGAACTCGGCGCCGACATGAGCAAGGTGAACGTGAACGGCGGCGCGATCGCCCTCGGTCACCCGCTCGGTTGTTCCGGCGCAAAGCTCATGGCAACGCTGCTCAACGAGCTCGAGCGCACCGGCGGCCGCTACGGCCTCCAGACGATGTGCGAGGGCGGCGGCATGGCCAACGCCACCATCATCGAGCGTCTCTCCTGATTTCCGGAGGAGGCCCGCTGCGGAACTTCGGTTCCGCAGCGGGCCTTTTGCGTGGTTGACTGCCCTTCATGAGGCACGAGCGATGAAGCGGGGGCGCATCGCGGGGTTGGTCGCCATCGTCGCGACGATCCTCATCCTCGTGGCCGCGTCGCCCTGGCCCGTGTGGCGCATCGCTCTCGCCGTCCTCATCGCGGCCGCCGTCCTCCGGTTGGGCTACGCGATGATCTCCGGCCTCGCGCAACCGGTCCCCGAACCGCCCGAAGAGGGCGAGTTGCGCAAGGTGAAGCTCACCTACCGGTGCTCGATCTGCGGCGCCGAGGTGCGCATGACCGCCGCCGCCTCCGAAGACCCGGAGCCGCCGCGGCACTGCCTCGAGGACATGGACCTCGTGGCACCGATCACCTAGCCGGCACGCCCGAGCCCCTTCTCCACAACCTGTGGATAACGCTGGGGAGCGTCACATCGATGCAACTTGGGCGACATCGGATCGACACATCCGACAGGTCGCCGAAACGTTGCCGCCTCAGCGCAGCTGTGTCGAGGTGACGATGCCGGCGAGAATCGCTCCCAGGCCGCCCAGCAGCCACCAGCCCGACGGTGAGCCGGGAAGGATCTCGCTGTAGTTCAGCAGGATCGCGACGAAGCCGACGACGAACAACGCGAACATCAGCACCGTCACCCACGGTGGGCTCGGCATGTACGGCTGCGCCGACGGCGGGGTGTAGCGGGTGGAGGCTCCCTGGGCACGATCAGCGGCGGCCTTGGTCGGACCACCCTTCGGGGTGACCCGCGAGGATGTCCGGTCGCCTTCAATACGTCGCTTCGTCGGCTTCGCCATTCGTGGCACAGGATAGGCGAGGCGGGCGAACGGGCCGGACACCCCACGCCGTCCCGCTACCGTGCTGAGGTGGCCGTTCCCCCACGAGTGCTCGTCATCGACAACTACGACAGTTTCGTCTACAACCTCGTGCAGTACCTCGGCGAGCTGGGCGCAGCGCCGATCGTCCATCGACACGACGCGATCGACCTGGCGGGGGTGGAGGCGCTCGATCCCGACGCGATCCTCATCAGCCCCGGCCCCGGTCGCCCCGAGGACGCCGGGCTGTCGATGACCCTCATTGCGGAGTGGTCGGCACGGGTTCCTGTGTTCGGGGTGTGCCTCGGCATGCAGTGCCTCGGCGAGGTGTTCGGCGCGGACGTGGTCCGAGCCCCGCAAGTCCAGCACGGCAAGACGAGCATGATCCGCCACCACGACGTCGGCGTGTTCGCCGGCCTCCCGAACCCTCTCGAGGCCACCCGATACCACTCACTGGTGGTCGAGCGTTCGAGCGTCCCACCGTGTCTCGAGATCACCGCAGAGACCGACGACGGTCTCGTCATGGGGCTCCGTCATCGTGAGCTCGACGCAGAAGGCGTGCAGTTCCACCCAGAGTCGATTCTCACCACCGCCGGCCACGATCTGCTGCGGACGTTCCTCAGCCGGGCACGGCGACGGTGACCTCCACGGTCGCTCCCACCGAAACTTCCGCGTAGGGCGGGACGCCCTGGCTCACCACCCGGCCGAGGCTCGGATCTCCGGCGGGCACCGGCTTGACCACCACCTTCAGCGTCACGTTCGTCGCTTTGGCAACCGACCGCGCGGTGGTCTCCAACAAGCCGACGAATGATCGCACCAGCACCGTTGGTGCGGGTCCCGTGACCGTCATCTTCACGGGCATCTCCCGCGGCACTTCCGCGCCCGCCGCCGGCGTGGTCTCCAGTACCTGGCCGGGTGGCTGATCGGGGTGGTACTCGCGGGTGATGCGGCCCACCGTGAGCCCGGCCCGGCCGATCGCGACGAGCGCCGAGTTGATGTCGGTGCCCACCAGCGCGGGAACCGTCCGCGGAGCGGGGCCATCGGACACCTTCAACGTCACCGTTCCCTGTTGGGCGATCCGCGCGCCGGCGCCGGGCTGTGACGCCATGACCTCACCGGGACGGATCAGTTCGTCGTGCACGTGCACGACCGCGGCACCCAGCCCATCAGCACCCAGCGCGACCATCGCATCGGCGACCTGTTGGCCGACGACCGACGGCACGACGATGCCCGCCGGGCCATCGCTCACGAGGATGGACACGCGGTCTCCCAGTTCGAGTTTCGTTCCGGCCACCGGTTCCTGGCCGAAGGCGGTACCGGCCGGGACCGTCTCGTTCGGTCGCATCTCAACGCCGACAACGAATCCCAACGCGCTCAGCCGCTGCTCGGCGGTCGCCACGTCGAGGCTGGCGACCGCCGGCAACACGACCCTCGGGAGACCCTCGGTGATGTGCCGACCGGTGAGCTCGACCGCCCATGCCCACACGGCCAGCCCGAGGGTCAACACGATCACCAGGAGGGCCGTGGGCAACCTCCAGCCGGGCGCGACCACCTCGACGAGTTCGATCTCACGCCGACGCACCTCAGCCACCGCCCGGAGGAGGTGGGGTCGGCGGCGCCGTCGTGGTGGTCGGGATCGCGGCGCGACGAATCGTCAGGGTCACCACTTGGCCTCGACGCACCAGCGTTCCCGCGGGTGGCGACTGATCAAGCACCTTCCCGGCACCGGGATCGTCGACGGCGCCGAACGCACTGACCTCGCCGACGACGAGGCCGAGCCGGGTGAGTTGGTCTGTCGCATTGGCCTGGGTGCCACCGACCACCGCCGGCACCGCCACCGGCGGCGGCCCGCTCGACACGACGACATCCACCTTGGAGTCACGCTCGAGCAGGGTGCCCGGCGGTGGGTTGGTCGATAACACGGCACCCAGGGGCACCTGGTCGTCGTCGGCTTGTGAAACCGTGCCGAGCGCCAAGCCAGCCCTGCCCAGGTCGAACATCGCTCCTTCAACCGCGATCCCGACGAGCTCGGGGACCTTGCGCACGAGCGGACCCGCGGAGATCACCAGGTGCACCGTGTCTCCCCCCGAGACGATCGTCTCCGGCGCAGGGTCCTGCCGGACGACTCTTCCCTTCGGGACGACCTCGTCGGGCAGGCGCTCGACCTTCGCCACCAGCGCGAGGCGCTTCAGATCGCGTTTCGCCTGGCTCTCGGGCACACCGCTGAGGTCGGGAACCGGAACGCGACTCGGCCCTCGACTGATCGTCACCCCGACCGTCGAGCCACGCCGAAGGTCAGAACCGGCGGACGGTCGTTGCGCCGACACCAATCCCCGAGGAACCGACGACGAGTAGGAGAAGGTGACTGATCCCACCAGGTCCGCCTGCTCGAGGGTCATGAGCGCCCGCGTCTGAGTGAGCCGATCGAGCGATGGCACCGACACCTCGAAGCCACGCCCGGTGATCAGGGCGATCGGGTTGAGGCTGGGCGAGATCCCGAGGAGCAGCACAGCGACGATCACGAACGCCGTGACGGTGAACGTCGCGGCAGCTCCGGTGCTGGGCAGAACCCGCGCACCGCGTGGCGTCACGGTCCTGTCGTGGTCGTCGTGCCGCCCGCCATGGTGGTGCTCGTCGTCGTGGGCGACGAGGCGTATCCGATCGTGATGGTCACCGTGCTACCGACGTCCACGGAACTCCCGGCGCTCGGACTCATCGACACCACCCGGCCGATGTTCGGATCACCGGGCGACAGCGCCTTCTGCTCGATCTCGACGTTGAGGTTCTTGCTGGTCAGCACCGCCTTTGCGTCGGCCTCGGTCTGACCTTTCACGCCGGGAATCGTGACCTGCTCGGGACCACCCGACACCAGCAGGTTGATCACGGTGCCGGGCAGGGCACTGCCGGAGGGATCGGTGCCGATGACCAGGCCCTTGTCGACGGTGGACGACGGCTGCACCTTGACATCGCCCACGACGAAGTTGTTGTCGCTCAGCAACTTCTTCGCCTGGGCTTGCGTCTTGTTGGCGACGTCGGGAATGGGCTGGCCGGCGGGGCCGGTCGACACGTTCACGACGATCGGCGCGTTGAGCGGCTGGACCGTCCCGACAGGGGGTTCGGTCCCCACCACGTTGCCAGGCGGAACCGAATCGTCGCTGACGTCCTTACGGGTGACGTTGGTGAACTTCAGTTCGGTCTTGAGATGTGTCATCACGGCGTCTGCCGCCATGCCGACGATCTCCTCGGGGATCTGCGCGGCCGCCGGACCGGTCGACACCTTCAAGGAGACCTCGTCACCTTCCGCGACCTTGGTGCCCTCGGGGGGGTTCTGATCGACGATCTCACCAACGGGTGCCGTGTCGCTGGCCTCGTCGCTGAAGACGGGCGTCAACTTCAGTTTGTCGAGTTGCGCCTTCGCCTCGTCGCGGGTCAACCCGACCAGCTTCGGGACCGGGATGTCGGCCGCGGCCGTCTCGGAGTCGTTGAGGCTCTTGACGAGCCAGAACGCGAGCGCCGCGACCACCGCGAGGAGCACGACGAGGAGGGCGACGAACAGGCCCGTACGTCGCGGGGGTTCGTCGGCGTCGTCGTAATCGTCGTAATCGTCGTAGTCGTCGTAGTCGCTGTTGGCCGGAGCAACCCGTGCCGCCGGTTGTTCGCCGGTCGCGGCGGCGCTGACGGGCGGGATCGCCACCCGAGTGGCGTCGGGGCTTTCCGCTGGGGTGGGCACTTCAACGGCGGCGAGCGCCCGCGGGGTCTCTCCGTCGAGCCATCGCCGGAGATCCGCTCGCAGATCCTCCGCCGAGAGGTAGCGGTGATCCGGCTGCTTCGCGAGCAGGCGCCCGATGATCGCCTCGAGGCCGGCCGGGACCGCCGAGACGAACTCCGAGGGTCGCGGTGGCGTGGCCTGCACGTGCTTGTACGCGATCGCGACCGGCGTGTCGCCGCTGAAGGGGGCACGCCCGGCGACCATCTCGAAGAGCACGACGCCGAGGGAGTACAAGTCGCTACGGGCGTCGACCGGGAACCCCTGCGCCTGCTCCGGCGAGAAGTACGACGCGGTGCCCATGACCGATCCGGCGGCGGTGAGGTCTTCCGATGGTGACGACAACGCCCGGGCGATTCCGAAGTCGGTGACCTTGGCGACACCCGACGTGGAGATGATCACGTTGCCGGGTTTCACGTCACGGTGCACGACCCCGCGGGAGTGAGCGAAGCCGAGCGCCCCGGCAACCTCGAACGCCACTTCGGCGGCGCGCCGTGGTGGCAACGGGCCGGTGCTGCGCATCACCTCGGCGAGCGACTGGCCGTCGACGAACTCCATCACGATGAAGTAGGTGCCGGCCTCGGCGCCCCAGTCATAGACGGCGACGATGTTGGGGTGGGTCAGATTCGCTGCCGCCTGCGCTTCGCGGCGGAACCGCTCGACGAAGGCCGGGTCGGTCGCGAACTCCGGAAAGAGCATCTTGACCGCGACGGGACGGTCCAACGAACGATCCCGGGCCAGGAACACCTCGGCCATCCCGCCACGAGCGATCCGACGATGGATCTCGTAGCGACCGGACAGCACCCGCGGCGCGTCGGACGAAGGTGTGTCCTGGGTCGACATCGGTCGACGATGCTACTCAGCAGGGCTTCCCGCCTCGTGGCACCCACCGCTGTGGCGACGCTGGACAACCGGCGCAGCGCCGGCCCACCGATGTCGCCGGTCAGCGTCCGAGCGCTGCCTTGATGACCTCGCGAGCGATCGGCGCCGCGACGCGGCCGCCGGTCTGTTCGCTGTTGCCCGGCTGCGCCTCGACGAGCACCGCGACCGCCACCTCGGGCGGTGCGTCGGGGGGGCCGGCGAAGGCGATCACCCAGGCGTGGGAGCGGGGGGTGCCGCTCGCGACCTGGGCGGTGCCGGTCTTGGCGCCGATCCGGAGACCCGGGACGCGGATGGCCGTGGCGGTGCCGCTCTCGGCCACCCCGAGCATCGCATCGGCGACCACGTCGGCCGTCTCCGGTGTGGTGGCCTGTTTCCAGACACGGGCCTCGTAGCGCTCGACCGCCTCTCCCTTCGAGTCGAGCACCTGTGACATCACGTGGGGCACCATGATCGCGCCCCGGTTCCCCATCGCCGCCGCCACGAGCGCCATCTCGAGGGGTGTCGCCGCGACGCTGTTCTGGCCGATCGCCGACTGGGCGAGCGCGGCGCTGTTCTCGTACACGTCGGCGCTCTCCGGTGTTGGTCCCGCGCTCACCCGTGCGCCGAAGTCAGTCGGGAAGACCGACTTCACCGCCTGGGTGAGGTCGATCGGGGGAACGGCGTTGAAGCCGAACTGTTCGGCCTCGCGGATCATCGGTTCCGGGCCGAGGGTCTCGGCACCCATCTGCGCGAACGCCGAGTTGCACGACACCTTCAGGATCTCGGCGAGCGTCCCGCCGCAGGTGGAGCCATCGAAGTTCCGGATCGGCCGGCTCGTGAGCGGGGGGGTGTAGGACGAAACCCTCGGATACGACGGCGCCGCCGGGGTCACATCGCCCGACTCGACGCCCGCGCTCAGCGTGACGACCTTGAACGTCGACCCCGGAGCGAACCGTTCGCGGTACGTCTTCGCAAGGCGCGGCTTGTCGGGTTTGCGGTCGAGTTCTTCACGGAACGCCCGCGCCACCTTCGCGTCGTTGGAGGAGGTGAGATTCGGGTCGTAGGACGGGAACGACCACATGGCGAGGATCGCGCCGGTCCGCGGGTCGAGCGCGACGACCGACCCCTTTCGTTCGCCGAGTTGGCGACGCGCGACCCGCTGCAGGTCGGTGCGCAGCGTCAGCTCGACGTTGCCGACGGCGGTGTACGCGCTGAAGAGATGCTGGAAGCTCCGCAGCTTCAGCGCTGGGGTCTGGCCGGCGAGCTGATCGTTGTAGGTGCGTTCCACCCCGTCGGAGCCGAACAGGTACGAATACGACCCGACCACGTGCGCGAACAGATCGCCCTCCGGATACACGCGCTGGAACGCGAAGCGCCCAGCCCGTTCGTCCGAACGCGCCAGCACGACACCGTCCGCGCTGCGGATCTCCCCACGGGGGCGGTTGAAGTCGCGCTCGATCGACCGTGTGTTGTCGGGGCGCCGGCTCAGCGCGGGAGCGTCCACCAGCTGGATCTGGTTGAGCTTGACGAACAGCGCCGCGTACAGGAGCACCATCACCGCAGCCAGCGCCCGGATCTGACGGTTCACCGGCCCACCACCATCCTGGTCGGCTCATCAGCAGGCGAACGCCGCTCCCCTTCGGCGTCGTCGCTGACCCGTACCAGCAGGGCCAGCAGGATCCAGTTCGCAACCAGCGAACTCCCGCCGTAGGAGACGAACGGCAGGGTGACACCGGTGAGGGGCAGCAGGCGCACCACCCCGCCCATGATGATGAAGGACTGCACGGCGAGCAGCGTCGTGAGTCCCACGGCAAGCAATTTCGCGAATGGATCCGCAGCTCGGACCGCGACTCGGAATCCCGAGCCCGCCATCAGCAGATACGCCATCAACACTGCGGCGGCGCCGAAGAGGCCGAGCTCCTCACCGATGATCGCGAAGATGAAGTCGGTCTCCTGGAACGGGATGCGTCCCGGGATTCCCAGCCCGAGGCCGGTACCGCCCGCACCGCCCCACCCGAGCGCGTACTGGGCCTGGATGATCTGGTAGCCCTTGCCGAGCGGGTCCGACCACGGGTTCAACCACATCGCGACCCGGAGGTGGACGTGGTCGAACATCGCCCAGGTCGCCACCGCGCCACCGGCGAACAGCGTGCCGCCGACCACCAGGTAGGAGGCTCGCTGAGTGCCGACCCACGACACCACGAGGAACAGAACGAAGAACAGCAGCGCCGAGCCGAGATCACGCTCGAAGATCATCACCACCAGCGACACGCCCCATGCCGCGAGCAGGGGCCCGAGGTGTTTCGGTTCGGGCATCGCGAACGGGCCGACCCGGAACGTCCCCATCGAGAGCACTTCCCGGTTGCCGACGATGTACCCGGCGATGAAGACGGCGAGGGCCAGCTTGGCGAACTCGCCGGGCTGGAAACTGATCGGTCCGATGCGGGTCCAGATGCGCGCGCCGTGGATCGAAACGCCGATCCCCGGGACCAACGGCAGCATCAGCAGCGCGAGACCGGCGAGACCGAACGTGTAGCGGACCCGCTCGAGTGAACGGACTCGACGAAAGAAGATCAGCGTCCCCAGGTAGCCGGCGATGCCGACCGCCGTCCACGCCGCTTGTTGTGCCGCGAGTTCCTTGTTGAGGCGGGCGATCTCCACGTACCCGATGCCGTTGAGCAACGCGGCGATCGGCACCAGGAGCGGGTCGGCGTTGGGGGCGAGTCGGCGGTTCGCCACGTGAGCGGCGATGAAGAGGCCCAGCACGATCACGAGGAACGGCACGATGTCGGCGGGGATCGACGCCGACCTGCCGAGGCTCGCCAACGTGTAGGCGCTGCCGATCACCACGAGCGCCATGGCGATCAGCCAGAGTTCCGTCCGGCGACGACGCACCGCCAGCACCGGTCGATCCGATCGTGCGCCGCTCACGGGCCGGCTGTCGCGGGTGCCTCGGGGGTGACGGTCGGAGCGGGTTGCGGCGGCTCGACCGCAGCGCCGGGTACGGCTTCGCTCACCGTCGTCGTGGTGGTGGTGGTGGTCGACGTGGTCGTCGTCGAGGTGGTGGACGTGGACGACAACGGTGGGCCGTTGCCGTCGGCATCCGGGCCGTTGCGCGATGCCAAGACGACGCCGATGCCGACTGCGACCGCGATGATCACCAACACGATCAACGTGCGCAGCAGACGACCGGGCGCCCGTCGCGGCGCCGACGGAGCTCCACCTTCGGACGCCCGCGCGATGGCGTCATCGGGAACGCTCCCGGACGTTGGCGTGGCGGTGGCTTCGTCGGGGGCGGCGTCGCCCGGTTCGGTTGCGTCAACGACCGGGAGCTGGGCTGTCGGCGCGACGTCGGTCTCCTCGAGGTGTGCGGTGTCGGCATCGGCCAACGCAGACGTGCCGATCAGCCCGTCGACCCGGCCACTGCCGTCGTCGTCGATCACATCCACGACGACCACCGTGACGTTGTCCCGGCCGCCGGCGTCAACCGCTGCCGCGACCAACTCCGACGCCGCGTCCCACGGTGCGTCGACACGCCGCAACGTCGCCGCAATCTCGTCGTCGGACAATTCGTTGTAGAGCCCGTCGCTGCACAACAGGTACCGGTCGCCGGCGGCAACGGGTTCGGAGAACAGATCCACCTCGAGGTCGGGTTCGATCCCCAGCGCGCGTGTCAGGACGTTCCGACCCGGATGGACCGCCGCCTCATCCGGGGAGAGTTGGCCGCCGCGGACCATCGTCTCGACGAGTGAATGGTCGAGGGTGATCTGACGGAACCCACCGTCGCGGAGCAGATAGACGCGGGAGTCACCAACGTTCGCGATCGCGATGGACTGTTCCGAGTCCTCGTCGTGAACGAGCGCGACCACGCACAACGTGGTGCCCATGCCGGCGAGTTGCGGCTCCGTGACCGATCGCTCGAAGACGTGCCGGTTCGCGGCGAGGACGGCATCGTGGATGGCCGCCGCGTCGGGATCCAGCACGGTGGTGCGCAGGGTCTCGAGGGCGTCGGCCGACGCGACCTCCCCGCCACGGTGGCCGCCCATGCCGTCGGCTACCGCGAAGAGCGCCTCCGCGACGAGGAGGCTGTCTTCATTGTGGCCACGAACCCGGCCGACGTCGGTCGCAGCACCGTGCGCGAAACGGATCACCGCGCCTCCAACTCGACGTTGCCGATCCGGACACGGTCGCGTTTGTGGATCGCCGTGGGCTCGGTCACCTTCTGTCGGTTGAGGTAGGTGCCGTTGGTGGAGCCGAGGTCCTCGACGAACCAGGCACCGTCACGTTGGAAGACGCGGGTGTGCACCGACGAGATGAACTGATCGTCGATGACGATCGTGCAGCCGGGTGCCCGGCCGATGGTCGATTCACGAGCGAGCCGGTGTGCGCTGCCCGCCAGAGCCGGCGGAGCGACGACCACCAGTTCGCTGAGCGAGGAACGGCGCTTGGGTTTCGGTGCGGGCTTGGGCGGCGCGCTCGGTGCGGGCATCGATCCACTGGTTCGCGACCCACCGCCGGTGTCCGCGAGTGCCGGGTCGCGTACCTCTGCCCACACGGCACGCACAACGCGGAGGAAGAAGAGGTAGAGCAGGATCAGGAGTCCGATCTTCAGCACTGCGAGCAGTTGCTCGGTCATGAGCTCAACTCGCTTCGAAGTACGTGACCGTGTTGCCGAAGACCACCTCGTCGCGGTCACGCAATGAGCGCTCCACGATTCGTTCGCCGTTGACACGGGTGCCGTTCGTGGAGCCGAGATCGACCACGGCGAACCCGTCGCCGGCGGGGCGGATCTCGGCGTGGCGACGCGACACGTTCGGGTCGCCCAGCACGATCGTGGCGTCGGGCGAGCGCCCGATGGTGACGACGTACTCGCCGAGGGGCACCCGGTCGCCGGTGGGCAGGACGAGTGACCCGGCGGTGGCACCGCCTTCGGCCTCCTTGTAACGGCTCTGGATGCGGAACAGACCGGCACGAACGCGCTCGGAGACGACGATCTCGACATCGACCGGCCCCGCGAACGCTGCCTGCTCGTCACGCGCGTGCTCCCGGGCCGCGTCCGCGAGATCGCGGCGGAGCTGGTTGACCATGTCCTCGAGCTGCTCGTAGTCGGCGGGCGACAGGGTGAACCGGAAGTTGTTGGGAACCATCAGCCGGCCGTTCACGCCGACGGTGCGCTTGTCGTCCATCTCCCGGACGAGCTTGCGGCCGAGCTCGACGGGACGCAGCCCCGAGCGGAAGACGCGGCCGAAGAACCCTTCGATGCCGCGCTCGAGTCGCTGCTCGAAGCCGCTGATGCCCATCCGGCAACCCTACCGGCACGACTGCCGGATCTTGGGTTGGCGTGTGTGCGAGCGGCTATCCTCACCCCGCTCACTCACTGCGGGAGTGGCGGAATTGGCAGACGCGCAGGATTCAGGTTCCTGTGTCCGAAAGGACGTGGGGGTTCAAGTCCCCCCTCCCGCACTCGACCGTTGTCGATTCGACAACGAGACGGCGGCTCCCGGCCCCGCCGAACCCGCGTCGCCCGCCCCACCGAACCTGCGTCGCCCGCCCCACCGAACCTGCGTCGAAATCCGACACCTAGCGACGGATCCATACGCAAGTTCCGCAGGAGACGCCACCCCCACCCGAACCGGCGTCGAAATCCGACACCTAGCGACGGATCCATACGCAAGTTCCGCCGCGGACGCCACCGCCACCCGAGCCGGCGTCGCGTTGCGGGATCAGATGGCGAGGATCCGGAGCCCCGCAGTCGCGAAGGCGACGACGGCAAACGAGCCGATCAGCCATCGCGGTGGGTTCTCGCCGCTGGCAAAGATCGCGAGAATGCCCAGCGTGGGAACGATGAGCATCGATCGAAACTCCGTCGGACTCTTCAGCACGTTGTAGGAGATGCACACGGCCAGGAGGGTGCCGAACCCGAGTGCTACCCGGAGCCATCCGTCCTCCGGCGCTCTCGATCGCCGTCGGACCGCCACCACGACAACGGCGATGATCAGCATCAGTTGGAGCGGCGCCAAGAGTTGCTGGGACGGGATATCTCCCCCCAACCAACGACCGATGAGGCGGCCGATGCCCACGAACGGAGCATCGAGATTCTTCCCACCGGACTGGAGCACGGGAACGCGACCCCACGCCACACCGCAGACCAACTGCCAAGCAGCGAACGCTGCGAGCGGTCCGACCCAAGCGATGTCGTCGCGCCCAGGCCTGGCCCGCCCGGTTGCGATTCGGAAACAGCGCCAGATGGCGAGCGCTGCAACGACGATGAGTGACTGTTCGTGCGTGAGTACCGCGACTGCGAATCCCACCGACGCGAGCGCCGGACGTCGGCGACCAAGGGCAACCACTCCACCGACGAGCCCGGCGATCATCACCACTTCGCAGAGATCCCGCGACAACGACGTGATGAGACCGGCCGAGGCGGCGACGAGAAGCCCGACGGCAGGCTGGAGGCCCCCTCTGTCCCGCGCGAAGGCGGCCGCGAATCCGCCGATGAGGCCCAGCGCAACGACGTTCACGAACACGAGCGACCAACGAACCAGCGTCGGCGTCCCAAACGAGGCAACCCATACAAGCGTGGGGTAGGCGACTCGCCCGAATCGGATCTCCTGATCGAGACGCACGCCATGGGTTGAGGCAAGGTCGTGGTTGGCCGGATCCACCGCCATCCGCCAATAGAACTGGCCGTCGTATCCGCTCGACGGGAAGACGTGAACCGGCGGCCGAACCGTGGCGGGGTCGACAAACGATTCGCCCGCGACAACGAATCGGCTCACGTCCCCGTCGGCGGCGACGATCAGCCGCGCCCCGACGAACACCAGCGCGAGGATGGCGACGAGCACTCCCACCCCAACCGGACCGAGTGACATCCAACGGCGCGGACCCACCATGGCCTGCGAGTGTAGGAAGCGGGTGCCCCGCGACCGCGAGCGATCGCTGTCCCGCCCGCGCGACGGACCACCCCTCCTCCCCCACCCGAACCTGCGCCGAAATCCGACACCCAGCGACGGATTCGTACGCAAGTTCGGCAAGAGCGGCCGCCCCCACCCGAACCGGTGGCGCCGCCAACGGCGATGATGGGCGGATGACTGTGAGCGAACCGATTCGTGTCGACGCCGGGGGATGGGGATGGACGTGGGTCGCGGACCACTCGGGGCGGCTCCGGCAAGTGGCGCTCGGTGCGTCCGGACACGACGGCACGATCGATGTCGACCCGCGTTGGTATCCGGACGCGTTCCCGACGGCGGGAACCGACGCCCTGCGCCCTCCGGCACTGCGGATCATCCACAGCGACGGCATGCTCACGACGCGTCTCGCGGTGGCGTCGGTCGAGCACCCCGCCGACGACCACCTCGTCGTCATCTGCCGCGACGAACTCCAGCCGCTCACCGTCGAGCACCACGTCCGAACCCACCGTTCCTCCGGCGTGGTCGAGCAGTGGATCGAGATTCACCACGACGAGTCGGGCCCGGTCACCCTCGTCGACTACGACTCGATCGCCCCGTTCCTCCTCGCCCCGCCGACCGCGAGGGTCACCCAGTTCGGCGGCAGCGGGTGGGCCGACGAGTGGGCGTGGAGCACCGAGTCGCTGAGCCCGGGGACGAAGCTGTTGGACTCCCTCGGCGGAGTCCAGCCGCACCTCCAACGCAGCCCGTGCCTCCTCGTCGAGCCGTCCGGCCCCGCTACCGAGGACGACGGCACCGTCGTGGCTCTGTCGATCGCGTGGGGCGGGAACACGAGGTTCGCCCTCGACGTTCGCCCCCGGGCCGGTGACCCGACCCGCGAGCTGAGGATCCGCGCGGGGGCGAACCCGGCGGGTGCCCCCTATGTGCTCGACCCGGGCGTCCGCTTCGTCACCCCGACCGTTGCGTGGACGTGGAGCGAGGCCGGCCGCGGCACCACGACCGAGGCGTTCCACCACTGGACCCGCGACCGCGTCGTGCGCGACCCGAACCGCACGCGGCCGATCGTGGTGAACAACTGGGAGGCGACGTTCTTCGACTTCGACGAGGACCGACTCGTCGGCCTGATCGACCGCGCCGCCGACCTCGGCGGCGAGGTGTTCCTGCTCGACGACGGATGGTTCGGTACCACCGACCCACGCGATGACGACACCGCCGGTCTCGGCGACTGGGAGGTCGACCACCGCAAGCTGCCCGACGGGCTGGCACCCGTGATCGCGGCGGCGAAGGACCGCTCGGTGCGCTTTGGCCTCTGGTTCGAACCCGAGATGGTCAACCCCCGCAGCGATCTCTACCGTGCCCACCCCGACTGGATCGTGCGCGACCGTCGCGAGCCGATCGAGCACCGAAACCAGCACGTCCTCGACGTGTTGCAGCCGGAGGTCCGCGAGTTCATGGTCGACGTGATCGACCGAACCCTCGCCGAGAACCCTGGCATCTCGTATGTGAAGTGGGATGCGAACCGCCCCGTCACCGACCCCGGATCGCCGGCGCTCGCAACCGACCGCCAGGCGAACATCTGGGTCGATCAGGTCCGCTCGACCTGGGAGGTGATGGCGACGGTCGCACAGCACCATCCCGACGTGGAGTTGATGCTCTGCGCCTCCGGGGGCGGCAGAACCGACCACGGCACACTCCGTTGGTTCCACGAGTTCTGGACGTCTGACAACACGGACCCGGTCGTGCGGGTTCGCATGCAGTGGGCGTGCTCACACTTCTTCCCGGCGTCCGCGACCGCCGCGCACGTCACCCGCTGGGGTGAGCGTCCCATCGAGTTCGCGTGCGCCGTCGCGCTCTCGGCGCGCTTCGGGATCGACCTGGACCTCGCCGCCCTCACCCCCGAGGAGACGGCGATCCTCCGTCGGGCGGTCGCACTGGCCCGGCGCACTCAGCCCGTCGTGCAGCACGGCCGGTTGCAGCGGCTCGTCTCGCCCGTCGACGAGACGAG
>JAKOVA010000040.1 GCA_029782335.1 Actinomycetes bacterium
CCGAGCGGCTCCGAATCCCCCGCGGCACCCTGTACGAGGAGATCAAGCGCATCCGTCGGGTGTTCGCAGATCAGGGGCTTGGCGACTATCTGAAGGAGTAGCCCGACACTTTTCGACGCGATTCCGTATGCCTGAAGACCGACCTGAATCGGCACGGAATCGATGATCAAGTTCACCATCACCAGCACCAAGGGCGGCGTCGGCAAGACGACGCTCACGGCCAACCTCGGCGCCCTGCTGGCGGACATGGGGCTGCGCGTCCTGCTGGTTGACGCCGACGTCCAGCCCTCGCTGTCGAAGTACTTTCCGCTGGCGGCAGCGCAGCCCGCGGCCGGCCTCACCGACGTGATCCTGCGCGGCAAGGTGACCGCTGCGTGCATCACGGCCACGGTCTTCCCGAACCTCGACATCGTCGTGTCGGACGACCCCGAAGGCCATCTCCCCAACTGGCTGCTCAACCGGATCGACCGCGGCTTCCGGCTGCGTTTCGCACTGCAGGCTGCCGTCGTGGCGAACGCCTATGACTGCGTCCTGATCGACACGCAGGGCGCTATCGGCCCTCTGCAGGACGCGGCCCTCATGGCTGCCGACATCCTCGTCTCGCCGATCACGCCGGAGGTTCTCTCCGCGCGCGAGTTCAAGGACGGCACGATGGAACTGCTCGAACGCCTGGAGCCGGGCAGCGCCCTGGGCGCCACGCTCGGGCCGGTGAAGGCCGTGATCTACCGACAGGACCGCACGGCCGACGCCCGTCTCATCGCGAGCGGCATCCGCGAGGACTTTATCCGCCTGAAGGGCAGGGTGTCGGTGCTCGACACCGTAGTGCCGCACGCCAAGGCCTACAAGGAGGCGGCCACTCTGCGCATCCCGGTGCACCGGCACGAGCCTCGGCGCGTCGGCGTGATGCCGAGCGCGTCCACGGTGATGCACCAGCTCGCCTGGGAGCTGATTCCCAGCCTTCAGGGCGTTCACGCCGGCGACTCTCCCGCCGAGGAGCGGTCGGCATGAGCGGCAAGGTCTCGGTCGACGAGCGGCGACGCCTGGTTGCCGAGTCGTTGCGCGTCGGAAACCCGGGCAACAACGCCCGCGACCTCGCGGGCCAGGTCGACCCGCGAACGG
>JAKOVA010000046.1 GCA_029782335.1 Actinomycetes bacterium
GATCGCGAAGAAGTATCAGGCGTCGGGTCTGCCGCTGTTGGATCTCGTGCAGGAGGGGAACCTCGGTCTGATCCACGCGGTGGAGAAGTTCGATTGGCGGAAGGGCTTCAAGTTCTCGACGTATGCGACGTGGTGGATTCGTCAGGCGATCACCCGTGGCATCGCGAACACCGGTCGCACGATCCGTCTGCCGGTCCACGCTGGCGACACCTTGGCGCGCCTGCAGAAGGAGCGGACCCGCCTCGAGCTGAAGCTCGGGCGTCCGCCGCGGATCGCGGAGCTCGCCGTTGAGTTGGAACTCCCCGAGGAGAAGGTGGTGGAGGCCCTTCGGTTCGCGGCGGAGCCGCTGTCGCTGTCGGAGCCGCTCCGTGAGGACGGCGACGCGGAGCTCGCCGACGTGGTGGCCGATCAGAGTGCCGAGTCGCCCTTCGAGGTGGCGGCCGTCGCGATGTTGCCGGCGGAGATTTCGAGAATGCTCGAGCCGCTCGACGAGCGGGAGCGGGAGATTCTGCGACTTCGCTTCGGCCTCGACCGCGGTGAGCCGCGCACCCTCGAGGAGGTCGGTGCGCATTTCCACCTCACGCGGGAGCGGATACGTCAGATCGAGTCGCGTGCGATGTCCAAGCTGCGTCACCCCAGTTCCGAGGCAGGCGCACGTGATCTCCTCGGCGTCTGACGCGCACGACGCAAGATTGCTCACCACCCCGTCGCGAACCGCAATGTGGGCCCTAGACTGCGCCAATGGCGAAGAAGCTCATCATCCTGGCAGTCCTGGCCGCGCTCGTTGCGGTGGGAATGAAGAAGGCAAAGGGCTGATCACCGGATCACCCTGACAACAGCGCTCGGAGGCCTTGACGAATGTCAGGGCCTCCGATAGCTTTTCGGCACCTTCCCTCCTGATTCTGATCATTCTCAGGAGGGAACGCGATGTTCCTCGCGCTGTGGTCCGTCAAAGGCGGTTCGGGCGTCACCGCCACCGCGATCGGTCTCGCCGTCCGGCATGCCGCCGAGGGAGAGCAGGTACTGCTCGTCGACCTCTGCGGTGATCTCCCCGCGGCACTCGGCCTCGCCGAGCCGGCGGTCGGCATCTCGGAGTGGATCGCGGCTGATGCCGAGACGTCCGCGCTCCGCCGACTCGAGGTGGCGACGTCGGTCCCGGCGGTCCGCCTGTTGCCGCTGGGCAGCGCCGAGGAGACAGCGGACGTCCATCGCCGAGCGCTCTTCGCGTCCGCGCTGGCGGAGGAGCGCCGCACTGTCGTGGTCGACGTCGGCAACCTCCACGCCCATCCGGCGCGCGGTGGGCTGCGCGAGGCGGTGATCGCCGACGCGGATCGGTCGCTGCTGGTCACCCGCGCCTGTTACCTCTCGATGCGGCGGGTCGTCCGCCACGACCACGCACCAGACGGTGTCGTGGTGGTCCGGGAGCACGGCCGGGCGCTCGACGCCGGCGACATCGAGCGGCTCATCGGTGCCCCCGTTGTCGCACAGATCGACATCGACCCGGCGGTCGCCCGCCTCGTCGACGCCGGCCTGCTGGTCAACCGTGCGCCACGCACCTTCACCAAGCCGCTGGGGCGGGTCGCGTGAGCGGTGGGCTCGAAGCGATCGAACTCGCGGTCGCCGATCGATACGCGGAAGTTCCGGGTGACCCGCACGACGCTCGCAGCACCATCGCCGCGCTGGTGGCGTCGGAGGCTCCGGTGCTCGCGGCGGCTGACGCCGATCGGTTGGTCGAACGGGTCCACGCCCGCGTCCGTGGCCTCGGCCCGTTGCAGCCGCTGGCAGACGACCCGCGGGTCAGCGACATCCTCGTGAACGGCCCGGGGCCCGTCTGGGTCGAGGTCGGCGGTCGCCTTCGGCGCACCGCGATCACCGTCTCTGCGCGCGATTTGGAGTTGGTGGTCGAGCGGGTCCTCGGCCCGTTGGGGCTCCGCCTCGATCGAACCAACGCCATCGTTGACGCGCGCCTCGCCGACGGCTCGCGGTTCTGCGTGGTGGGCGAACCCCTGGCGCTCGACGCTCCCGTGGTGTCGATCCGCCGGTTCCGGCCAGCGGCGGTGGGCCTCGACGAGTTCGCCGGGAGCGAGGTCGCCCCGCTGCTGCGTGACCTCGTCGCGCGACGGGCGAATCTCGTCGTGTTCGGCTCGACCGGTGCCGGCAAGACGACGCTGCTGAGCGCGCTCTGCGACGAGGTTCCCCGGGGTGAGCGCATCGTGTCGATCGAGGACACCGCGGAGCTGCGGGTGGACGGCCCCGGTCGGGTGCGGCTCGAGGCCCGATCGGCGAACGCGGAAGGCGCCGGGGCGACCTCGATCCGGCAGTTGGTTCGTGCGGCGCTGCGACTGCGACCGGATCGACTCGTCGTCGGGGAGGTCCGCGGCGCGGAGGCGCTCGACATGGTCTGGGCGCTCGCCTCGGGACATGACGGCTCGATGTCGACCTGTCACGCGTCGAGCCCGCTCGAGGCGCTGATCCGACTCGAGACCTTCGCCCTGATGGCGGGTGAGTCCATCCCCCTCGAGTCGGTCCGGGTGCAGGTGCGCTCGGCGGTCCACGTGCTCATCGGCGTCGAACGCACCGCCTCGGGCCGCAGAGTGGTCCGATCCGTGACCGAGGTCGACCCGGCCTCCGACGGGGCGCTGCGACCACTCGTCGCCGGTGGTCACCTGGTTGCAGCGCCTCGACCCCGATGATGTCGCCAGGACTCGGAGCGATGGCGGTGTCGGTGGCGCTGTGGCTCTGCTGGGGTGGCTTTGGGCCGGTCGCCGGCTACCTGCGCGGCAACGGCGTTCGGCGACGAGCGCGCCGCAGCGGCGCGGCCGTGGATCCCCGACCGTGGGTCCGGCGGTGGGGGCAGCTGATCCGCAGTCGCAGATCCGACGCCCGGGCGCGGCTTCGCAGCGAACAACTCCCCGAGCTGGTCGGCGCCATCGAGCGGTCGTTGCGCGCGGGAGCGTCCATCCGTGAAGCGGTCCGAACCGCAGCACACCTCGTTGGCGGGCCACTCGCTGACGAGCTCGAACGCCTCGCCCGCCGGGTCGACGCGGGCATGCCACTCGGTGTCGCCATGCGGCGATGGGCCGACGAGTCGGGTTGTGCCGACATCGGCCTCGTGGCCGCAGCGTGCGAGCTGGGCGCCGAGTTGGGCCGCGGAACGGCCGCGGCACTCGCCGGCGTGGCGGCCACCCTCGAGCACCGGCGCGACCTCGCGGCCGACGCCACAACCGCCGCCGCGCAGGCTCGTGCATCGGCGGGGTTGCTGACCGTGTTGCCCATCGTCTTCGTAGCGGCGAGCACCCTCATCGACACACGCCTCGCCGCCACCCTGTTGTGGACGCCGTTCGGGTGGATGTGCCTCGCCACAGCCATCACCCTCGATCTCCTCGGAATGACCTGGATGCGCCGGCAGATCCGAGCGGCGACATGACGGCGCTGGTGGCCCTCGGGTGGGTGGGCTGGGTTGCGGCCGGCTGGTGGATCCGACGCCCGTTACCTCGCCGGTGGGACGTCGACGCCTTCGCGGATGCCCGAGGGCACGATCGCATGCTCGAGCGAATCGGAGGCCGGATCCAACGGCGGATCTCGGTGCTCGCCGAGCTTGCACCGCTCACCGTCGGCGCCACCGCGACCGCCTGCGTGCTGTTGGTGGTGGTGTCGCCTCCGGCCGCGATCGCGATCGGGCTGGGGACCGTCATCACCGCGCGCTGGCGGGCACTCGCCGTCGCCCGAGCGGAACGCCGTCAGCTGGCCGAACAGATGCCCCAGGCGCTCGACCTCTTGCGCCTGTGCGTGGAGGCCGGCCTCAGCCCCCGGAGCGCGATGGGCCGCCTCGCCCGTCACGTCCCCGAACCGCTCGGCGTGTGGTGTCGCCAGGTGTCGACGCGGGCGGATCGGGGGATGCCGCTCGCCGAGGCGCTGCTCGCCGCGACGGCGCCCGGCCACCCAATGGAGCTCACCGCTCGAACCCTGGCATCGGCCGAGCACAGCGGAGTCGCGATCGGCGGCGCGCTCGAGCATCTCGCCCGACAGTCGCGAGCGGCCGCCCGTCGAGCCTCCCTCGAACGTGTCCACCGGTTGCCGGTGCAGATGCTCATACCGCTCGTCTGCTGCACCCTGCCGGCGTTCCTGGCGGTCGCAGTCGTCCCGCTCGTCATCTCACAACTTCGCTCGGTGCTCTGAGCCGAGCGCCCCGTCGCCCTTCCCCTGCGCAAACGAACTCCTTGAGGAGAACCACCATGTCAACCCTGTTGATTCGTCTCGGCGTCGGCCTGCACCTGCTGGGTGTGGATCTGTTGGAGCGGACCCGTTCGAGCGAACGTGCGCAGAGCACCGCCGAGTACGCCCTGGTGCTGGCCGGTATCGCCGGGCTCGTCGCCCTGGTGTTCGCGAAGACCGACGTCTTCCAGTCGATCTTCGCGAAGGCGGTGGCGGCGGTGAACAAGGTGATCAAGTGAACCGGGAGCAGGGCCAGGCCACCGTGGAGCTGGCCCTGCTCCTCCCGTTTCTGGTCGGTCTGGTCCTCACCGTCGTGCAGGTCGGGCTGATCATGCGGGACCGTGTCGCGCTCACCCACGTCGCCCGGACGGCGGCCCGCGTCGCAACGGTCGATCCGTCGCCCGCCGCGGTCCGCAGCGCCGCTCGGCACGCGGGTCTCGTCGGATCACGGCTTTCGGTCCGCGTCATCCGACGGGGCGATCTCGCCACCGTGGAGGTCACCTACCGGGCGCCGACCGACGTGCCACTCGTCGGCGCCGTCGTGGGCGACGTCTCGATGTCAGAACGACTCGTCGCCCGGGTCGAGCGCTGAACCGATCGGCGGGGCCTCGACGATGGCACGGATCAGGCGGGTCGCGGCCGGCTTGTCGAGGCCTTCGTTGCCGCGGCCGCAGGTTGGCGACTGGACACACGACGGGCACCCGTCGTTGCACTCGCAGTCCTCGAGGACGGCGAGCGCGGCCTCGAAGAGACGATCGGTCGCCCCCCAGACGGAATCGACGATGCCGGAACCGCCCGCCGCCCGGTCGAACACGACGAATCCCCCTCGTTGGCCTTCACCGAGTGCTGCTGAGGAAACGCCTTCGATGTCACGGCGGTCGCACATCGCGAAGGTCGGGAGGACGGAGGTGACGGCGTGCTCGACTGCGTGGAGCGCGGGCCGGACGCGATCGGGGGCCACCTCGGCGGCGGTGAGCAGCGACTCGTCGATGCTGCAGAGGATCGCCCGGGTCGTGGACTCCCTCGCGGGGAGGTCGAGGCGCGCCTCGCACAGGAGGCGTCGGGTCGCCGCTTCCCGGGTCTGGTAGCCGGTGACGCGGTGCGCGATCTCGACCCAACCGAGGGTCAGCTCGCCGCCGGAGAAGGTGGCCGTTGCGTCGACGTGCACGACCGCGACACGGTCCTGCGAGCGGGGATGGGTCGTGGTGTCGCCACGATCGGGAACCACGAGCACCTCTCGGCGCTCCTCGTCGATCGAGCAGACACGCCAGGCGCGACCCTGGTGGAGGTAGATCGCGTCGGGGTGGGTCTGGTCGTAGAGGCGGTCGTCGTCGACGGTGCCGATGGGGGTTCCGTCGATCTCGACGATGCGGTGCTCGCCGCGCCCCGAAGACCGCAACCCGACCCGCGCGCTCGGTACGCCGTCGCCGGACCACACCGCGCGCACGAGGTGCGGGCCTCTGCGGCGAAGGCTGAGCCACCCGTCGCGGACGCCGCGTCGGACGACGTCGTCGAGCGCGTCGCCCCAGTAGCGGTCGTCGTCGGGCGCGAGCGGGAGCTCCCGGGAGGCGCAGGCGAGCTGGGCCTCGACAACCTGAGGGTTGGCCGGGTTGATGACCGCCGGCTCCGGTGGCCGCCCGAAGACCTCCGCCGGATGGCGGACGACCCAGCGATCGAGCTGGTCCCTGCCGGCGACGATCACCGCGAGCGACTCGCCGCTGCCTCGCCCGCAGCGGCCGATCTGTTGCCACATCGACGCCACGGTGCCGGGGAATCCCGACATGACCACCGCGTCGAGGCCGCTGATGTCGACACCGAGTTCGAGCGCGGACGTGCTCACGACCGCGTCGAGGGTTCCGGCCGCGAGGTCTGCCTCGATCCCGCGGCGCTCCTCGGGGAGATAGCCGCCCCGGTAGGAGCGGACCCGGGCCGCTCCGGCGACGAGCCGCTGGCGGAGCGCGTCGGCGACAACCTCGGTGCCGCTGCGGGATCGACAGAACACCAACGTGCGCATCCCCGCGTCGAGCAACGACGCGGCGACCTCGACGGTGGCAGCGTGGGTCGAGCGCGGGGAGCCCACTCCTGCGGTCGGGTCCCATGCGATGACGTGTTTGGCGCCACGGGGCGAACCGTCGAGGTCGATCGCGATCACGTCACGACCGCAGAGCGACGACGCGAAGCGGGCCGGTTCGCCGATGGTGGCGGAGGAGCACAGGAACGTGGGATCTGCCCCGTAGCGGTGTGCGACCCGTGTCAGGCGGCGGAGCAGGTGGGCGACGTGGGAGCCGAACACCCCGCCGAGCGCGTGGGCCTCGTCGACGACGACGTAGCGGAGGCGGCCGAGGAAGGTCGCCCAGCGCCGGTGGTTCGGGAGCATGCCGTGGTGCAGCATCTCGGGGTTGGTCAGCACCACGTTGGCGTGATCTCGGAGCCGGCGTCGCTCATCGGGGGTGCAGTCGCCGTCGTAGGTCCCGGCTTCCACCTCGGCGACGCCCAGCTCGTCGAACGCGCGCAGCTGATCCTGGGCGAGCGCCTTCGTCGGGAACAACAGCAACGACGTGGCCGGGCGCAGCGGGGCGCACGCCGCTTCGGCCACCGCGAGCCGCGCGACGAGCGACTTGCCCGACGCCGTGGGGGTCGCGAGCACGACCGAGCGGCCGTGCCGCAGTGCGTCGAGCGCGGCGGCCTGATGCGACCACAGGCCCTCGGTGGGCACCGCGGCGGCGACGGCTGGGGGAAGGGGCCGACCGTGCAGCGTGGCGGTCCGCGCCGGCCGCGGCGCGAGATGCTCGATGTGGCGACAGCGCGGATCGGACCTCACGGCGTCGAGCCACGCGCGCACCGTGTCGCACTGATCGGGCCGGTCTGGGCGATCTGGCCGGTCGAGTGTCGCCGGCGATGGGTCGATCGTGAGTCCGCTGATCGGCCGAGCCTACGACCCGACACCGACGGCGAACCTGTGTTCGCCAAGTAGCGTGACGGGGTGCAGTTCTCCTCGATGACGGTCCGCGCGGACGGGTGGGCGGTGTTGTCGGTGACGGGAGACTGCGACCTGGCGAGCGCTCCGGCGCTACGCGCCGATCTGATTCGCGCCGCGAGAGATCACGACCGCGTGGTGGTCGACCTGCGGGGCGTGTCGTTCATCGACTCGGTCGGTCTCGGGTTGCTGATCGGCGCCGCGAGGCGTGTCAGCACGTTGGTGGTCGTCGCCGAAGACGGTGACCCCGCCCATCGGGCGCTGCGTTCGTCACGCGTCGAGGAGATCCTCGATGTCCGGGCGGAGTTCCCTCAGGCGTAGCGGGCGAGTTCCTGGCGGGCGATCTGACGGCGGTGCACCTCGTCGGGGCCGTCGGCGAAGCGCAAGGTCCGCAGCCCCGCCCACATGCGGGCGAGGGGGAAGTCGTCGGAGACCCCGCCACCGCCGTGCGCCTGGATCGCGCGGTCCACGACACGCAGCGCCATGTTCGGGGCGACCACCTTGATCGCCGAGATTTCGATCGCGGCGCCCTTCGCTCCGACCGTGTCCATCAACGCCGCCGCCTTGAGCGTCAGGAGTCGCGCCTGTTCGATCTCGATGCGGGAGTCAGCGATCCACTCGCGGATCACGCCCTGATCGGCCAGCGGGCGACCGAACGCGACCCGGGAGCTGACACGACGGCACATCGCCTCGAGGGCGCGTTCGGCGACGCCGATGCAGCGCATGCAGTGATGGATGCGGCCGGGGCCGAGGCGAGCCTGGGCGATCGCGAACCCGCCGCCCTCCTGGCCGATCAGGTTCGAGGCCGGAACCCGGACGTCCTCGAAGCGCAGCTCGCAGTGACCCTCACGGTCTTGGTATCCGAACACCGGCAGCGGCCGCACGTTGGTGAGCCCCGGCGTGCCCGCGGGCACCAACACCATTGACTGTTGGAGGTGGCGCGGCGCGTCGGGGTCGGTCTTTCCCATCACGATGTAGATCCGGCAGCGATCCGACGCCGCGCCCGAGATCCACCACTTGCGGCCGTTGAGCACGTAGTCGTCGCCGTCGCGGCGAATCGAGAGCTGGATGTTGGTGGCGTCGGAGCTGGCGACGTCGGGCTCGGTCATCGCGAACGCCGAGCGGATCTCGCCCTCGAGGAGCGGCACGAGCCACTCCTCCTGCTGCTCGGGGGTGCCGAAGAGCGCCAGGACTTCCATGTTGCCGGTGTCGGGCGCCGCACTGTTGAGCGCCTCCGGCGCCAGGCCGCTGCGGCCGGTGATCTCGGCGAGGTGGGCGTAATCGAGGTTGCCGAGCGGCTCGGGCGTCCAGGGGGTGACGTGGGGGAGGAACAGGTTCCACAGGCCACGTTCCCGCGCTGCGGCCTTGAGGTCTTCCATGACCTGGGGGTGGTGATGCGGGTCGCCGGAAGCGGCCATCTGTTCCTCGTAGACGGCTTCGGCCGGATAGACGTGGCTGTCCATGAAGGCGAGGAGCCGTTCACGCAGTTCCTGTCCGCGCGGGCTGGGATCGAGTTCCATGCGTCGTACCTCCGGGCTGTCACGGCGTCGTGGCGACCCTATCGGCGTGAGAAATGTTTGACATCGCCTCGGCTGCGATCGTTCACTGTCTGCCGTGCCGAACCCCCTGGTGATCGTCGAGTCCCCCGCCAAAGCGCGGACCATCGCCCGCTTCTTGGGCGATGACTTCACGGTCGAATCGTCCGTCGGACACATCCGCGACCTTCCCGCGAAGGCTGCCGAAGTGCCCGAGCAGTACAAGAAAGAGAAGTGGGCGAGCCTCGGCGTTGACGTGGAGAACCACTTCAAGCCCCTCTACATCGTCTCGCCCAACAAGAAGGACCACGTCCGACACCTCAAGGCTGCGCTCAAGGACGCCTCCGAGCTGTACCTCGCGACCGATGAGGATCGCGAAGGGGAGGCAATCGCGTGGCATCTCCTCGAGGTGCTGAACCCCAAGGTCCCCGTGAAGCGGATGGTGTTTCACGAGATCACTCCTGAGGCGATCCAGCGGGCGATCGACAACCCGCGCGACCTCGATCGGCGGCTGGTCGACGCGCAGGAGGCTCGCCGGATCTTCGACCGCCTCTACGGCTACGAGGTGAGCCCGGTCCTGTGGCGCAAGATCCAGCGCGGCCTGTCGGCGGGACGCGTCCAGTCGGTCGCCATTCGGATCGTGGTCGAGCGTGAGCGCGAGCGGATGGCGTTCCGCACCGCCAGCTACTGGGATCTCGAAGCGACCTTCGAACCAACCGAGACGGCCGACTCCGACGTCGGCGCCACCCAATTCACCGGGACGCTCATCGAGGTGGACGGCACCCGGGTGGCATCGGGGCGGGACTTCGACGAGTCGGGCCAACTCACCCGCGAGGGTGTCGTGGTGCTCGACGAGGCGGCGACCGTCGCCCTGCGCGACAGCCTCGTGGACCGTCCGGTGCAGGTGTCCTCCGTCGAGCGCAAGCCCTACACCCGCAAGCCCTACGCCCCGTTCATCACGTCGAGTCTGCAGGTCGAGGCGGGCCGCAAGCTTCGGTTCAGTTCGTCCCAGACGATGTCGCTCGCGCAGAGCCTGTACCAGAACGGCTACATCACCTATATGCGTACCGACAGCACGACGCTGTCGGACACGGCACTCAACGCGGCGCGCAACCAGATCCGCGATCGCTACGGCGCCGACTACCTGCCGGAGAGCCCGCGTCGGTACGAGAAGAAGGTCAAGAACGCCCAGGAGGCACACGAGGCGATCCGGCCCGCCGGCGACACGTTCCGCACCCCCGAGGAGGTTCGGGGGGAGCTGAACAGCCAGGAGTTCCGCCTCTACGACCTGATCTGGAAGCGGACCATCGCGTCGCAGATGACCGACGCGCGGGGCGAGTCGGTTGCGGTGCGGCTCGCGGCGACCGGTGCGGACGGACGGGCGGCGACCTTCGCGGCGTCGGGCCGCACGATTCTGTTTCCGGGGTTCCTGCGTGCGTACGTGGCCGGCGCCGATGACGACACCGCGGACACCGACGACAGCGAGAAGGTGCTGCCCGACCTCCACGAAGGCGAAGCGGTGCGCACGGTCGAGATGGAGATCAAGCATCACGAGACCCAGCCGCCGGCGCGCTACACCGAGGCGTCGCTTGTCAAGCGCCTCGAGGACCTCGGGGTGGGTCGTCCCTCGACGTACGCGGCGACCATCTCGACGATCCTCGACCGGGGCTATGTCCGCAAGAAGGGCTCGGCGCTCGTGCCGTCATTCAGCGCCTTCGCCGTGGTGCGGCTGTTGGAGCAGCACTTTCCCGACCTTGTCGACTACGCCCTCACGGCCCGCATGGAGGACGATCTCGACCAGATCGCCCGCGGCCAGGCCGATGCCGAGCCGTGGTTGACGCGGTTCTACTGGGGTGCCCGCGACGAGCAGGGTGCCGCGGATGCGCCGCGGGGGCTGAAGGCGCAGACCTCCGAGATCGACGACATTGACGCCCGAGCGGTCAACTCGATCCACCTCGGAGACGGCCCCGACGGGGTACCGATCGTCGCCCGGGTGGGGCGCTACGGCCCCTACCTCCAGCACGGGGAGGACTCCGCGTCGATCCCCGATGACGTGCCACCCGATGAGCTCACCGTTGAGCGTTGCCTCGAGTTGCTGGCGGCGCCGTCGAATGACCGTGAGCTGGGCGTGCATCCCGAGACCGGCCTTCCGGTGTTCGTGAAGGCGGGCCGGTTCGGCCCCTACGTGCAGATGGGCGAGCACGAGGACGGATCGGCCGACAAGCCGGCGACCGCCTCGCTCTTCAAGTACATGGAGCCGTCGACGGTGACCCTCGACGACGCCGTGCTGCTGTTGTCCCTGCCGCGGGTCATCGGCATCGACCCGGCCGATGGCGGTGAGATCACTGCCCAGAATGGTCGTTACGGGCCCTACATAAAGAAGGGCAACGACAGCCGCACGATCGAGTCGGAGGATCTGCTGCTGACGATGTCGTTGGAGCAGGCGAGCAGCATCTTCGCCCAGCCGAAGATGCGTCGGGGCCAGGTGGCCCGCCCGCCGCTCAAGGAGCTCGGCCCCGATCCGGACACCGAGCGGTCGATCGTGGTGAAGGACGGCCGGTTCGGTCCGTACGTGACCGATGGCGAGACGAACGCATCGCTGCGCAAGGGCGACAGCGTTGAAGAGCTCACCATGGAGCGGGCGTTGGAGTTGCTGGCAGATCGACGAGCCGCAGGTCCCTCGAAGAAGAAGGCGGCGAAGAAGGCGCCCGCCAAGAAGACGGCGGCAAAGAAGAAGGCGCCCACCAAGAAGAAGGCGCCTGCCAAGAAAACGGCGGCCAAGAAGCAGGTGTCAGCGGAGGATACCGCGGGGTAATGCCCATCAATCCAGGATGTTAAGCAAGCTTGACATCCTGAAGTAGCGCCTCCTAAAACTCATGGCGTGCGGCGCCGTTCTGTCATCTCGCTCGTCGCCGCCGTCGCGGTATTCGCCGGAGCATGCGGCGGCACGGCCGAGTCGTCGACGCCAGCGGGGGGTGACACTGGCTGGCGCTGCGACGGGCCGCGGACGGCGAAGAGCGGCGAACGCTACGAGGCGATGACGCCGGCGCCCGTCCCGGCGCTTCCGACCGTCACGACCGACTATTCCGGCACCGAAGTTCGGGTGCACGACCTCAGTCGGATCCTCGCCCTCGACACCCACGGCACGCTCGCGACCACCGTCCACGCGTTGGGTCTCGGTGATCGTCTCGTCGGCCGCGACGTCTCCACCGGTGTGCCGGAACTGGCAGATCTTCCGGTCGTCACCCAGAACGGGCACGATCTGAACGCCGAGGCGATCCTCTCGCTGCGACCGTCGGTGGTGCTCACCGACTACACGATCGGTCCGCTCGAAGTGCAGTTGCAGTTGCGCGACGCGGGCGTCCCCGTCGTGATCCTCGACGACCGCCGCACGGCCGACACGATCGTCCCGCAGATCCGGGAGGTGGCATCGGTCCTCGGTGTGCCCGAGGCAGGTGAGCGACTCGTCGAGCGGGTCAACGCGGAGATCGCCGCAGCCCGGGAGCGCGTGGCAGAGCGTCGCGACTCGGCCGGTGGCGCCGCCCCCCGGGCCGTGTTCCTCTATCTCCGCGGACGATCGGGCACCTACGACTGGTTCGGGCGCGATACCGGGGCGGACGACCTGATCGAGGCGCTCGGAGCGGTCGACGTCGCCACTGCAGCGGGGGTGGTGGGCTACAAGCCGCTGAACGCGGAGGCGCTCGCCGCCGCAGCCCCCGAGGTCGTCCTGGCGATGTCCGACGGCGTGGCGTCGGTGGGCGGGGTGGACGGGCTCGTGGCGCTTCCGGGCGTGGCGGAGACCCCGGCGGGTGCGACGCGATGCGTCATCGACATGGCCGACACGGAGATCCTCGCGTTCGGCACGCGGTTCGCCGCCACGATCGACGCCCTGGGCGCCGCGCTGTACCCCGAGTCGGCGGAGCGGCGGCGGTGACCACGCTGCAGTCGACCGTGGATCTCGTGGGTGTACCGACCCGCGCCACGAGCCGTCGACCCGTGGTGGTGGTGGGCGCACTGAGCGCAGCGCTCGTCGTGGCGGTGGTGGTGTCTGCGGGTCGAGGGCAACTCGGGATCCCGGTCGCCGAGGTGGCAGCGGCGCTGGCGCGGCGATTGGGCCTCGACGTTGGGCCGGCGTTCTCACACCCGGCAGCCGAAGCGGTCCTGTGGGACATCCGGCTCCCGCGGGTGGTGATGGCGCTGTCGGTGGGCGCCGCCCTCGGTGCGGGAGGGGCGCTGATGCAGGGCCTGTTCCGCAACCCCCTCGCCGAGCCCGCTGTCGTCGGTGTCTCCTCGGGCGCAGCCGTGGGTGCGTGCGCGGCGATCGTCTCGGGGGTGTCGGTGCTGGGCACCCTCACGACGCCCGTCGCCGCGTTCGGGGGTGCGCTCGTGGCGACGGCGGCGGTCTACGTCTTGTCCCGCGCCGGCCGTCAATGCGACACGTCGACGCTGGTGCTCATGGGGGTGGCGGTCAACGCCATCGCCGCCGCCGGCATCGGCGTCACCGTCGTGCTCGCCGATCCGCAAGCCCGCCAGGACATCGTCTTCTGGCAACTCGGCTCGCTGAACGGCACCCGTTGGTCGGCGGTGTCCGCGACGGTTCCCCTCATCGCCGTCGGCCTCGCGCTCGCGGTAGCGCAGGCTCGTCGACTCGACCTGTTGGCGCTCGGTGAGCGCGGGGCGCGTCACCTGGGCGTCGACGTGGAGCGGCTGCAGCTCTGGTCGATCACGACCGTCGCCCTGCTCGTGGGCGCCGCGACCGCGTTCTGCGGGATCATCGGGTTCGTCGGCCTCGTCGTCGCCCACGCCCTGCGCCTCGTCCTCGGTCCGGCTCACCGGCTCCTCCTGATTGCGAGTGCGGTGGGTGGCGCGCTCGTCGTCGTCGTGGCCGACACTGCGGCACGGACCGCGGTCAGCTACGCCGAGTTGCCCATCGGCATGCTGACGGCACTCGTCGGAGGTCCGGTGTTCCTGGTGTTGCTGCGGCGGGAGCGCCGCGACGCGGGGGTGCTCGGATGAGCAGCGGGTGGCGTCGCCGACTCTCGCCGTCGCTGGCGGCGGAGGCACCCGCCCCGGTTCTGGCGGGTGCGACACGGGTCGTCGCGAGCGACCTCGGTGTCGAGGTGGACGGCCGCCTCCTGCTCGATGGGGTGAACCTGCGCCTGCGTGCCGGCGAGGTCGTGGCCGTCGTCGGCCCGAATGGGGCGGGGAAATCGACGTTGATCGCCGCGTTGGCGGGTGACCGGATCCCCGGCGCGAGGCTCCGCGGCACCGTCGAACTCGACGGACGACCGATCCATGCGTGGTCAGAGGTCGAGCGCGGGATGCGCCGCGCCGTGATGACCCAGGACCAGGTCGTCGGGCTGCCGTTCAGCGCCGCGGCCGTGGTGCGAATGGGCCGGGCCCCGTGGTGGCACCACACCGACGAGGAGACCGACGCCGCCGTGGTCGCCGGGGTGATGGCGGCAACGGAGACGACGAACCTCGCGGACCGCGAGGTCACCCGACTCTCGGGCGGTGAACGGGCGCGGGTCGCCATGGCGCGGTGCCTCGCTCAGGAGGCGGGGGTCCTGCTGCTCGACGAACCGACCGCCGCGCTCGATCTCCGCCACCAGGTGGGGACGCTCCATCTCGCCGCCGAGGCCGCCGGCGCGGGCGCAGCGGTGCTCGCGGTGATGCACGACCTCGCCCTCGCGGCACGCTTCTGTGACCGCATCGTGGTGCTGGACCGCGGACGGGTTCGGGCCGACGGAGCCCCCCGCGAGGTCCTCGACGCCGATCGCCTCAGCGAGATCTACGGCTGCGAGGTCGACGTCATCGCGCATCCCCGCGACGGCTCGCTGCTCGTCGTTCCCCGCCGAAGCGCAGCGGCCCCCCACTGCGACATCACCGACCCGGAGGTTTTCCGTGCCGCAACCGTCTGACGTCATCACCGCCCGTGCTGCTGGCGGGCGCACCCCTGGCGGGAGCGCTGCCACCGCTCGGCCGCGGGCTGTCGTCGCTGCCCTCGCTGCCGCCGTGACGATCGCCGCCGCAACGCTGTCGGGCTGGGCGGCGGCGCCGGCGGCCGCCCAGGTGGTGCCGACGCTGAGCATCTCGCCAACCTCGGTGAGCCCGGATCGACCCTCGACGGTGACGGTCACGGGGCGCAACTATCTCGTTCCACCTCACGCACCGGGCGCGAACGTGAGCGGTGGCGTCTACGTCCTGTTCGGGTGGGTTGCCTCGGGAGTGTCGTGGGGGCCGAGTGCACGGAATGCCACCAACAGCAACGGCCAGTTCGGCGTGACCTACACCTACCCCGGGGAGGGTGGGACGGGTGAAACACGCGATGACGGAAGCGGGACGAATCGTTTCGTTTCGTTCACCGCTGGCGGTGTTTCGGGCAACTCGACGGCCTTCCACATGGACGATGCCGGGAACTGGTCCACGACGCTGACCATTCTCGGGCCGGTCTACGAGTGGTTCGACCCGATCACGAGCCAACGAGCGGTCGTCGACTGTCGGGTCGTGCAGTGCGGCGTCTACACGTTCGGCGCACACGGCAGGGCGAGCGCCACGAACGAGCGATTCGCGCCGGTCAGCTTCGCGAAGACCTCAACCCCGACGACCGCTGCGCCTCGCCCGGCGACGCCCACGACCGTGCGCCCGGCCGGTTGGGGAGTCGCCACGCCCACACCCACACCCGCTCCCACTGCGGCGCCACGCGCCCCGGCGAGTGGAACGGCCCGCGTCGCAGGAGCCACCACGACGATCCTCGGCCCGGAGCCGACCGACGGCGCCGCAGCGGCCGAGACCACGACCACCGCGCTGGAAGCGGCGACAGCAGATGTCCCGCCCGAGGCGGCGACGACCACGACCACCGCAACGACCTCAACCGATCGATCGCGGAGCCGGGCGACCGGCTCACGTGACGAACGAGCGGAGTCCGTGGTGGTCGATGGCGGAGGCGGCGCACCGACCGGCTGGATCGCCCTGGGGGGCGGGTCGGTGATCGTCGCCGGCGCCCTGTCGTTGTGGACCGTCCGGCGACGACGAGCCCACTGAAGCGAACCAAGTGAGTTCCCCGAACCCGAACCAAGAAGGAGAAATCCACATGAACCCGACACCGATGCCGTCCCGAAGGGGACCACGACGGTTGGTGGCCGTCGTTGCCACAGCCATCGTCGGCCTGGTCACCGCGGCGTGCATTGCCCCGTCGCCGCCGAAGCCGCCGGCGACGCAGGTCAAGCTCACCAACGCCACGCTCGAATGGACGGTGAGCCGCGAGGCCGACAACGGCACGTTCGCTCCCGGCGAGGTCAACTACTGGTCGGCCGGACAGTCCGACAGCACCGCTGCGACCTACGTGGCGACCAACGGCAACGCCACCGTGCTGAAGAAGAATGCGGCCGGCACCTATGTGCCGATCGGCAGCGAATCGGCGGTGAGCTGGGCGAACCGCAACCGCAGTGGCGACGGCACGATCGTCACGTCGTCGAGCAGCAACTATCTCGGCCAGAAGGTCCGATTCACCGGCGGAACCGGAAAGGTCGACACCGCGACCGGCAAGGCGACGATCCAGTGGACCGGAACGTTCAGCATCAACTTCTACGGGCGGTACGTCCCGTTCTGGATCATCAACCCCAAGCTGGTGGTGAACTCGAGTGGGGTCGGCACGCTGAGTGCGAAGGTCGGCGGCTTTGCGTCGAGCCTCGATGACCCCGATACCCGCACGCCGCTCCCGACGTCGAACGTGGTGCTGGCCGACCTGCCCGCGGTCGCCGGCGCGAACACGACGGGGTTCACCGCCGCCACGGCATACCTGGGCACGACTGTCACGCCGCCGGCTCCCGCTGGACCACAGGTCGCCAAGACCCCTGCCAACCAGGGCTTCTGGGGTTCGTGGCCGCAGAGCTTCGTGAACTTCCAGGCGGCCACCGGCCTCGGTGCCTACTGGTACACGAGCGGCAGCATCGTCGACTCGAAGAAGGTGCAGGAACCGATCGTCGTCGCCTACAACCTGGCGGCGTCGTGAGCGCGACGCAACTGACGGAGGCGGTGGGCTTGGCCCACCGCCTCCGCGAGGCCACCGCGCCGGCGCATCGCTCGGCGATCAGCGGGGGAGTCAACGACCGGATCATCAACGGCACCCTCTCCCTCGACGACTACGTGGCGATGCTGGGCCAGTTCTGGCACCTCTACGACGTGCTCGAGTTGGCGGGTGACGTGATCGGCCACGATCCGATCGCCGCCGCGGTGCTCGACCCGGTGCTGCGGCGCGCCCCGCTGATCGCGAGTGACCTGGTTGCGCTGCGCGGCCTCGATCACCGACCACCGCCGCCGTTGCCAGCGACCGAGCGCTACCTGGAGCGGCTCGCGGAGGTCGCCGCGAACGATGCGGTCGCGTATGTCGCGCACCACTACACGCGCTACCTCGGCGACTTGTCGGGGGGACAGTTCATGGGTCGACGGCTTGCCGAGTCGCTGGAGCTCGACGTCGCACACGGGGTCGGCTGGTACCACTTCGCCGGGATCTCCGACGTCGACGAGTACAAGGTCGAATACCGTCGCCGCCTCGACGGCCTCGGGTTGAGTGATGCGGAAGAGACGCGACTGATCAACGAGGTCCTCGTCGCGTACGAGCTCAACGAGCAGCTCCTCGTCGCGCTCGACGAGGAGCGTCGTGGGGGCTGAGTCGCCGGTGCTCGACGACGCAGCGGTCGCTGCGATCTGTCGGCACATGAACACCGAGCACCGCGACGACAGCCTCGCAATCGTCCGTGCACACACCGCGCTCAACGAGGCGGTCGCCGCCGAGGTGAAGACCCTCGACGGATCGGGCATCACGTTCCGGGCCACGGCATCGGACGGCTCGCGACACGAACTGACCGTCGCATGGAGTGCCCCGATCGAAGAACGCGCCGATGTCCGCCAACAGCTCGTCGTGCTGACCGAGGCGGCACTGCGAGCCACCACGTCCGCTTCCCAAGCCATCCAACACACCCCCTGAATCGGAGGACCTGAAATGTCAACCCACTCCCACACGCTGCGCCGTCGCACGGTGCGCTCCTTGGCGCTCGCCGCCGTGGTGCTGACCGCGGCGAGCTGCGGTCAGCCGACAACCACGAATCCGGGCCCACGGATTCGCGTGACCTCGTCGATCGTCGACGTTGCTCCCGGGACGACCGTAACGGTCAAGGGCCTCGGCTATCAGCCGGGCGCGAACATCGGGACCCGCCCGCCCTTCGCCGGCCAACCCGCGGGCGTGTACGTGGTCTTCGGCCGTTTCGCCGAGACGTGGCGTCCCTCGGAGGGCGAGCCGGCCTCTGCCCGCCAGATCATCCAGCAGGTCTGGGCGCTGCCCCAGGCTCAGCACGACGCACTCGATCCGGATGGGTCGAACCCCGCGATCGTCCTCATGGCCGCAGACGGAACCTTCACCGCCCAGTTGCAACTCAACGAGGCAGAGGGAACCGGTGACTACGCGATCGCGACCTACCCCGGCTCGGGCGCGGTGAACGCGAGCGAGGAAGTACTGCGTCCCGTCTCCTTCCTCACGGCGGCGGAGTAGTCCCCCCGTAGGATTCGTTCATGGCCGAATGGCATCCCGCCGCGGAGGAGTACTGCGAGACGATCTGGGAGCTGGGTGAGGATCACATCGACGTGGTGCAGGCTCGTATCGCCGAGCGCCTCGGTGTGTCCCGCCCGGCCGTCTCGCTCATGGTGCGGCGGCTCGAGGCCGACGGCATGGTGAGCTCCGCCGGAGGGGTCATTGCCTTGACCCCTCCGGGCCGGGAGTTGGCCGAACGGGTGGTGCGACGTCATCGGCTGGCCGAGCGCTTCCTGACCGATCTGCTCCATTTGTCCTGGGCGGAAGCCCACCACGAGGCGGGAAAGTGGGAGCACGTGATCAGCGAGCGGGTGGAACGAGCGCTTGTCGAACTCCTCGACGACCCGACCACCTGCCCGCACGGCAACCCAATTCCCGGCTCGGGCTATTCGGCCGGAGACCTCGAGCCGCTTGCCGGGGTCGCGGTCGGCGAGCGGTTCGTCGTCGAGCGGATCCCCGAGTCGTTGGAGTTCACCGAGGGCATCCTCGACTATCTCGAGCACGTCGGCATGGTGCCGGGGCAGGCGGGCGAGGTGACGGCGCAGTCGCCCGACGGCACCGTGACCGTCGAGGTGGGGGGCGATCCCGTCGGGATCGGGTCGTTCGCCGCGGGTCGGATCCTGGTGAGCCGCTGAGCGTGGCTCCGCCGCTGCGAGGGTGGCCGGCCGCCGCTGGGCCCACCCGTAGGATGACCTGATGGCCTCGTCCGAACCCGACGCGTCATCAGCCGCGTCGGCGGTCGAGGTCAAGCAAGGCTGGCGAGAGCGACTCTTCGCTTCCCGCGAGTACTTCTGGCTGTGGATCGCCCAGGTGATCTCGGCGTCGGGCGACTGGGTGTCGTTGTTCGCGATCACCGCGCTGGCGGCGGATATCAGCGGTCAGCCAGAGGCGGCCACCGCCCTGGTGCTCACTGCCCGGGTGGCGCCGAGTTTCCTCATCGGGCCGTTCATGGGCGTGCTCGTGGACCGCTTCGACCGCAAGATCCTCATGCGGATCGCCGACATCTCGAGGGCGCTGGTTTTCATCACGCTGCCGTTCGTCCACTCGCTGTGGGGCCTGATCCTCGCGTCGCTGCTGTTGGAGATCTTCACCCTCCTGTGGTCACCGGCGAAAGAGGCACTGGTGCCGCGCCTCGTGCCGCGCGATCGGCTCACGACAGCGAACTCGCTGGGGGTGCTCGCGGCGTACGGCACGATGCCGCTCGCCGGGGTGCTGCAGTTCCTGCTCAAGGAACTCAACGACCGCCTGAAGGACGTGTCGTGGCTCCAGCCGCTGCAGTTCGGGCGCAGCGGTAACGCTCAGGCGCTCGCGTTCTACTTCGACGCCACCACGTTCCTCACCGTCGCGTTCATCGTGTGGTTCTTCATCAAGACGCCCGGGCGGGATCCCTCCGAACGGCAGGAGCGCGCGCCTGCCGGGCAGCGGCGTGCGTCGGCGGCGCTGCGTTCTGCGTTGAACGAGATGCGGGAGGGATGGCGGTTCATCTTCATCAACCCGGTGGTCCGTGCGGTCAATCTCGGTCTCGCGGCCGGCCTGTTGGGCGGAGCGATGCTGGTGCCGTTGGGCCCAACGTTCTCGAAGCTCGTGATCGGCAACTCCAACGCGTTCAGCCTGTACATCACGGCCCTCGGTTTCGGCGTTGCGATCGGCGTCGCAATCCTCACCGCGGTGCAGAACCGCATTCCGAAGGAGCGGGTGTTCGTCGCCGCGCTGTTCTTCGCGGGGTGCTGCATCCTCTTCGGCATCTCGATGTCGACCTTCTGGCTCTCGGCCATCGGGGTGTTCGGCCTCGGCCTCGGTGCCGGCGCTGTGTACATCCTCGGGTACACGTTGTTGCAGGAGAACACCGAGGACGATCTGCGAGGCCGCACCTTCACCACCTTCCTGACCGTCGTTCGGATGTGCGTGTTGGGGGCGATGGTGCTGGGTCCCGCGATCTCGGCGGGGCTGGATCCGCTGATGAAGCGCTGGGTGGGTGGCCGCGGGGCGCGTGACATGCCGGCGATCAACGCGTTCGGTGTCACCTACGGCATTCCGGGGGTCCGGATCGCCCTGTGGTTCGGCGGCGTGCTGATCGTGATCGCGTCGGTGATCGCGGCCCGCAGCCTGAAACTGCGTGTGCGGGAGAATCTCCGAACGCTCAGCGACGGTGTTCGGCAGCGCAAGGCGACATGACTGCGCAGCACAGCGCGACAGCGCGGGGGCGCTTCGTCGTATTCGAGGGTGGCGAGGGAGCGGGAAAGTCGACGCAGGCTGCGGCGCTGGCGTCGCGGTGGGGAGCGGTCCTCACCCGCGAGCCGGGCGGGACCGACCTCGGGTCCGCGTTGCGGCAACTGCTGTTGGACCCGACCACCGCAACGATCGACCCGCGGGCTGAGGCGCTGTTGATGGCGGCAGATCGCGCACAGCACGTCGCGACCGTGATCGAACCGGCGCTCGCAGCGGGACGTGACGTCGTGTGCGACCGGTTCGTCGGTTCGTCGATTGCCTACCAGGGGTACGGGCGGGGCCTGTCGGTCGAGGAGGTTCGGGCGCTGTCGGGATTCGCGGCCGCGGGGTTGGAGCCGGATCTCGTGGTGTTGTTGGTCGTGCCGGCGTCGGTCTCGGCGGCGCGTGTCGGGGCAGACCGTGACCGGTTCGAGGCGGCGGGCGACGCGTTCCACGAACGCGTCGCCGCCGGGTTCGAGGCGCAAGCAGCGACGAATCCGAGGTGGGTGGTCGTGGACGGGACCGGATCGCTCGATGAGGTGACGTCTCGGGTGCACGCCGTGGTGGAGGAGCGGCTGGGCGGACGTTCCGTCGAGCCGGGGTGAGTGCCGTGAGCAGTGCAGGCGAGGTGAGCGGTGACGACGACGTGGGCGGTAGTGGCGACGTGAGTGGGCCGGGCGGGGATCCGTTCGCGTCGGTGGTCGGTCAGCCCGCGGCGGTTGCGCTGTTGCGCCAGGCTGCGGAGCATCCGGTGCACGCCTACTTGCTGGTGGGCGCGACGGGGTGGGGAACACGGGTCGCAGCACGGGCGTTCGCGGGGGAGCTGCTCGCCGCCGCGGATCCGGAGGGCGCCGCGCGGCACCGATCGCTGGCGGCGAGTGAGCACCACCCCTCCATTCGGGTCGTCGAACGGGTGGGGGCGTCGATCTCGGCGGATCAGGCGCGCGACATCGTGCGCCAAGCGGCGCTGTCTCCTCCGGAGGGATCCCGGCAGGTCATCGTGGCGGTCGACTTCCACCTCGTCGGCCAGCAGGCGCCGATCCTGCTGAAGACGATCGAGGAGCCGCCAGCCTCGACGTACTTCATCATCCTGGCGGAGGAGGTCCCGCCCGAGTTGGAGACGATCGCGTCGCGGTGTGTGCGGGTCGATTTCGGCCCGGTGCCCCTTCGCGACGTGGAGGCGGCTCTGGTTGCCGAAGGTGTCGACCCGGGGCAGGCGACGCTCGCGGCCCGGAGCGCGGCAGGTGATCTGGACCGGGCGAGGTTGTTGGTGTCGGACCCGAACCTCGCGGCGCGACACGCCCTGTGGTGGGGAGCCCCGGGGCGGCTCGATGGGACCGGCTCGACCGTTGCAGCCCTCGCGGGTGAGATTCTCGGCGCGGTCGATGAACTGCTCGCCCCGCTCCAGACGCGCCAGGAGGCCGAGATGGCGGCGGCGGTGGAACAGGTCGAGACGTTCGGTGGCACGAAGGGCTCGCTCGCGAACCTCGAGGCACGACACAAGCGTGAGACGCGCCGTGTGCGAACCGATGAGTTGCATGCATGCCTCGCCACGCTGGGTGCCCGCTATCGGGACGAAGCCGGCAGCACCAGCGGCCGCGCGGCGTTCGTGCGGGCGGGGGAGTTGCTGGCGACGGCGGCCGAGCGCTTGGTGTTCAACGTCAACGAGCGACTGCTGCTGGAGTGGCTGCTGTTGAGCCTGCCGCCGCTGCGGTCAGGCGAGGGGTGAGCGCGGCACTGAGTCGGCTTTGACGTTTGGGCGCGACGCCCGACGCGCTACCGTTGTCGCTCCCGCCCGGGTAGCTCAGACGGCAGAGCAGCTCACTCGTAATGAGCAGGTCAGGAGTTCGATTCTCCTCTCGGGCTCTCTCGGAACCCCTGTAACAAGGGGGTTTCGGGCTGTTCGCAGCCGGTGGTTCAGCTCCCCCGGCGAACTCCATCCCGCGTCCATCCCGCGAGCCTGCCACAGACGCATCGCCTCTGCCGTGTGACACGCCCGGGACTTTCCCTGAGATCTGGTGACCCGTCGCGTGATCTTCACCCCGCTGGATGGGCTACGCGCCCGGGCGGGGGTCCTCTTCGCTGGAGTGTCTCACGCGTACCTCAGGGGTCTTCCGCCCGGCGACGTCGCAGTGGTCCTTGAGGAAGCGCTCGCAATGCACCAGGCCGTCGTCCACCGCGAGGCAGCAATCATGGAGAACGGCAGGCGGCTACCTGTGGCCACCTGAGCGAACGGTTCGGGTCGCGGCGGCACGGTCGACTGCATCAGGGTCGTCGAGCGGGACCGGTTGTTACCGTGCGCCACCCTGACGACAGGGTCGATCAACAACCATGCCGCGTTCATCTGGTCTGTTGCCGACCTGTTGCGGGGGGACTACAAGCAGTCGGAGTACGGCAAGGTGATCCTGCCGCTCACGGTGCTTCGACGGCTCGACTGCGTGTTGGAACCCACGAAGGCCGACGTGTTGGCTCGGGCAGCGAAGCTTCCGGCCTCGTTGGAGAACGGGGTGGGGCAACGCGACGGGCGGCGGGTTGAACTCGAACCGTGTCGAGTCGTCGTTGCAGGTGAACGGCGGCGCGGCCGCGACGACCCGCTATTGCTACGACTATGCGGATCGGGTCCAACGGGTGGTCGCCCCGTCGGGACAATCAACCCCCTACGGCGCGGGGTTCGGCTACGACGCGCATGGCAACGCGACCCGGGTCGGGACCGAAGCCCGTGTGTATGACGGCGCGGACCGTCACGGACGTTCACCGTGGGCGTTGTGAACGAGCACGGCGTCGAAATCCATGTCCAGACCTTCGCGAACAGCGCCGGCGGCTACACCAGCGCGATCGACGCTTTGACCACGCTCGGCGTTCGCCAGGTCGGTGTCGAAGGTTCGGCACGCTGGGGTTCGCACGTCGCAGTCGCCTTGGCCGCCGCGGGGTTCGACACTCGCGAAGTCCCACCGTCGAGAACCGCAATGCAGCGCCGATCACGTCGCCTCGACAAGACCGACGCCGTTGACGCGGTGTCGGCCGCTCGAGCACTTCAAGCCGAGCCCGGCCTCGGCCCGCTGCAAGCCCTCGACGCCTATGACGAGCTCGTCGCCAAGATCGAAGCGGTGCTCGAACACCGGCGAACCCTGGTGGCTGCACGGACTCTGCTGCTTCACGCCGTCGGCGACCAGATCGCGAAGCTCCCGCCCGAGATCCGCGACGAGCTGACGCCAACCGGAAAGATCGGGTCGCGTGTCCGACGGCTCGCGACGATCGAACACGCTGAAGCATCCACGCCCGCCGGCGCCTACCGGCTCTGCTGGCTCGTCGACTTCATCGACCAAGACCGGGCCGCTCGCCGTGAGATCCGACGCGTCGAGCGGCTCATCGACGAGCTGCTCGACGAACACGGAACGTCACTTCGTGACGAGGCCGGCATCGGGCCGATCGCCGCTGCCACGTTGCTGTGCGAGGTCGGTGACCCCACCCGATTCGCCACCGAATCGAAGTTTGGTCGCTGGTGCGGCACCGGCGCCGTCGCGCTCTCATCAGGCGAGGGCAGCGGCCAGCCCGTCCGCCACCGCGTCGACTTCCGAGGGAACCGCACCGTCAACTCCGTGCTCTACATCGCGTCGATCACCCAGGGCCGAGACAACCCCGACGCCCGCGCGTACCTCGCCCGCAAGACCGCCGAGGGCAAGACCTCCCGAGAAGCCCGCCGATCCCACAAGCGGCACCTGGCCAACCGCGTCATTCGCCGCATGTGGAAAGACGAACGCGCCCGAAAGCCCGACCTCAAAGCTGCGGCTTGACAAGGAAGCGTGCGGCAGTCCCGAACTCACAGTTGACGAGTCGCAGGACTCACAATAGAACATTCCCCGGTACGCATCAAGGAGGGCAAATGGGGGTTGGATTAACGCGAACTCGGCTCGCAGTCGCGGCGCTTCTCGGTTTGGGGTCTTGGCTGGGATGGCCGGGAGGCCTCGCTGGAGCAGACCCCTTCCCGAACACGGACATGCGAGGCGCGGACAACAACCAACACACCTTCTGTTTCCCAACGGGGGCTGGGTCTGTTCCAGCTAGAAGTCGACCCAACTATACGGGCTCAATGGCCTACCTGGACACGGCGACCGCGCTTTTCGATACGCTGATCGCTACATGCAATGGCAACACGGATGTCCTCTTTCGAGAGGTCGACATCACCAACCCGCCAGGTACGCGGGGTAGCTACTCTTGCATCTCGCCGAACGGTGCCGGACGATGTGAGACCTCAAGAGTCGATATCGATGTCGCTCAGATATTCACCGACACCGCCGTGCGGTTTCCCGGTGCTGGGCAACCCTTCACCGACAACTTCAACATCAACATGCTGAAGTCAATCCGACACGAGGTCGGCCACTCAATCGGCACGAACAACGACGGCACCAGCTTCATTGACATGAACAACCTCTTCATCGCTACGGGCGTCGATGTTCGAGGGTGCACGGTCAGCGGCTGGGTGCCGACCGAGTTGCGGTGGGACCTCTACTCGCCCCATCACATTCCAGAGATCAACGCGTTCTACTGACCATTTCGCTTGTGAGGAATCGCATGAACCGTCTTATCTATAGCCTCGCAGTGGTTTCGGCGATGGTCGCGCTCGCGGCGTGCGGCGACGGCGCGAGCGTGATGACACCTCGAGTTGAGCCGAGCCCCTCCGTTCGTATCCCTGACTATCCGTCAGACGGAACGAACGACCACCATGGGCAAGAGTGGCTCGACAGCATCCAGGCCGCCGGGTCTATCGGCCTTGATGTCTCCGGCTTCGGCCCAGTCGGAGTCCTCGACGCCGCGATACGAGGTGGAGACAAGAACGTCGCCGTCGTCAACGGGACCATCGCCGGCGATGCTGAGGTTCGACTGTTTGACGACTCGCCTTTCGCCCCGAAAGGTGTCACTCCATCGAAGGATGGAGAACCTCGCTATGCCTTCATCGTGGTCCCCGTCAAAGCCGCATCCGTGGACGTCACCGCCGGCAGTGAGCTCTCCGTCACCGAGCTCTGGTTCGAATTGGGACTCGTCGTCGACCCGCCCGCGCTCCAGCCCTTGGTCAAGGCGGCCCCTTCGCCAGGAACGCCGGTTCTCGCCACCAGCGCTGTCGACGGTCAGCGGTTGATCCTCGTGATCGGTCACGGCACCGCGCTCGCTGAGAAAGATGGCACCGCAGCAATAGCGCTGAGGGGACCTCAAAAGTTCGACGGAAAGCTGATATGGCCTTCACCGCCGGTCGGATTCGACTCGCTCGCGCACGACGCAATCGCCAAGCTCGACAGGTAACGAGGCCGGGTACACCTAGTGTCCTGCGTCAGAGGTTCACTAGGTATTTCTTGAGGCTCTCGAGGATCTGGTCGGCGGTCTTATGCCAGATGAAGGGCTGGGGGTTCTCGTTCCAGGCGACGACCCACGAGTCGAGGTCGGCGGTCAGATCTTTGATGCTGCGGTGAGCGGATCTCTGGAGCCTTTTGCGGGTGAGTTCGGCGAACCAGCGCTCGACGAGGTTCAACCACGAGGAGCTGGTCGGCGTGAATGTCAACTTCCCCGAGCCCAGAATCCTGCCAACTTCTTGACACGGGACACTCTCAAGGACAGGAGCAGTCACCAGACCCGGGGTGCTTCAGTACGCCGACATGCGCTGAACGTCGTACACAATACGACGACACTGGTCGGCCTGTTCGATGCTGGTAACCCGCATGCTTGTCACGTAGGTGAAGTGAGATGTGGCGACCGAGACCTCGACGGTCCCGGTGACCCGATCCTCCTTGACGGCGAGGAATAGCAGCCCCAAGAAGCAGACCCAAAAGAAGAGAACCGCCAGCACGATTGCCCAGCTGGGTGTCAAACGCTGTACCTGTACGTTTTCACGGATCGCCCACTTGGAGCCCCGCAGCAATGCAGTGCCTACCGGGGTGACAACCCAATACCGGGAGACCCCAATGTCGCTGATCGTGTAGATGAATGGATCTGCTGCTTCGAGGCTCATTTCGAAGGGGTGAACGGCCCGGAGGAAGCGTGGACGGCAATGGGGTAGCGGACCCCAGACGTACCGCTTCGCGTCGACGGCCCCGCGGTGGCGAACACGACCACGCCGACCATCGCAAAGAATGCCACGAAGATGAAAACAATCCAGAGGACGATGCGAAGTCCAGTGGACATGGGCTGAGCTACTTGATGACGCGGCAACGGGGGAAGGGGTTGTGGGGGAGGAATCGGAGGCGACGGATATCCCGCGGGCACACGCGGCTCCCACAGTTGCGGCGGAGGCGGTGGAGGCGGCAACTCCTGCTGCGGTGGGTACCAGCGACCATCGGACGCGAGCCACCAGCCATACCCTTGTGGGGTGTCGCTCACAATGATGCCCCCGATCTCCTCATGTTCTCGGCGTAGAGCAATGGCCAAGTCCGTCGATTGGGAGAGTAGGTCGGGTGCAGAACGCGTTCCACCGGGGTGCTCCAACAGGTCGAGGCGGGCCGACGAGTCGTGGAAGTACCCCGGGTTGGGGGACTTCTTGATCTAGCGGCCTCCCCCCGGTTGGTTATCGATGGGGGGTTTAGCGGGTTGTGTCACAGATTGTTGCAATTCGCCGCTCGGTTGGCGGAGGGCATGACTTTGTCCAGCGCACCGATCGATGAGGCGCTTGTCCGTCGTCGATCGGCGTGCCGAAGCTCAGGCGCGCGGACTCATTTCGAGATTGGTGGATCCGTCCGGCATCCCGCGTCCATCCCGCGGACCCGGCGAATCTTGACAACATCCAGCGACACGTGGCGGACGGAAAAGCCCGATTTCTGGGCCGTTGGGTGTCGCTGGGTATCGCCAAATCCGAACCCGCAGCCACTCGTAATGAGCAGGTCAGGAGTTCGATTCTCCTCTCGGGCTCTCTCGGAACCCCTGTGTCTTGCCTGGTTCTGTCTCGGGTCGTCAACAGCCGGTCGGCAGTTCCTTGAGCTGGACCAGAGCGAAACCGCTGCCCTCAGGAGCAGGCTCCCAGCTGAACCATTGGCGGCGGTCGGCTTCGAGGTAGTCGTCCGGCGTCTCTTGAGCATCCAGGGGGTTGACCTCGTTTGCGGTCTCAGCTGCCGCGATGGCAGTGCGGATCGGGACGGTGGGTCGGAGAATGGGCGACCCGTCTGCGAACGGGCTCTCGGCGAGGTCCCGGTGCGGATAGACCCATGCTGATGACACGAGTTGGAGTCAGCTCAAGCCGATGAAGATCGGGTCGTCGAGAGTGGGGACTCGCATGACCGTCACCCGCCCGAACTGGCCCCGGTCGAGGATCGCGTAGAGCTCGTCGTCGCTCGTCGCCGTAGCCCGGACCTCCCCGGTGGCATCGTCAATCGCCACCCACCGCCCACGGTGCTGATCGAGGTTCGACTCGGCAGCCATGGAAGCCAGCCTACCGAGACCCACCGACGCCCACCTATGGACGTCGCGCGATTGCGAGGGTGAGTTTCAGGCGGCGTGTGGGGGAGCTGGCTACTCAGAGCGAGTCGAAGAATTCGTTGAGCGCGGTGACGTTGACACCACCTGCGGGTGCGTGATTCCGCACCGTCCGCGGCTGCCACTGCATGTCGGCCCACCGGTCGACGATATCGAGTCGAACGCTTGCGCCCTTGGTTTCCGCCGCACGCTTCAGCCGGAAAGTGTTCTCGGGATCAACCGTCTCGTCCTGATCGCCGGTGATGAGGTAGCCGGGAGGGTCGTCGTGGTCGACGAAGTTCACCGGAGACGCCCAGCCGAGCCGGATCACCCCGTCGCCGGCCCACCTGAGGCCGAAGCGGTCGCGTGCGGACTTGATGGTGAAGTCGTTGAGGCCGGACATGTTCACCCAGGCGGTGACGCGTGGTGCCGCGGAATAGAGCGGCAGCCCCGAGTTCCAACCCGTCGCGGCGAGCGACGCCAGCGTGCCGCCGGCCGACCACCCGAAGACGACCAGCCGCCGGGTGTCGACATCGACGCTGTCGCCGTTGTCTTTGACCCAGTTGATCGCGGCGATCACGTCGGCCACTTGCGCGTCCCACGTCACAAAGCGATCGCGGGTGAGGCGGTAGTTGACCGACACGATGTCCCAGCCGCGGTCACCCTGCACCCACATCGGGCCGAGGACCTCACGACCCGACTTGTCGCCGCCGGTGAAGCCACCCCCATGGACGAAGATGATCGTGCCGCGGGGGGAGGCGTCGCTCTCGGGGTGCTTGTAGACGTCGAGGGTCTGTGAGCCGTGGCATGGCTCATGCGAGTGACTCTGGGGTCCGCAGCCCTGGTATGCCCCGCTGACATACGGCACGTCGCGGTGCGTCGGGGTTCGCTCGACTCCGTAGTTCGTACCGATCACTTCCGCGGGGTTGGGATCCCGAACCTGATCGCGAGGGGGCGGAGGCAGCGCAGCACACGCTCCCGCGGTGACCGAGACGGCGGCCACCGCCAGCGCGACCCAGCGCCGTAGGCGAGGAACTCCGGTTCCGAAGCCCCGTGGAATGCGGTTGCTGAACGATCTCCCACCGTGAGACACGTGTTCGCATGTCAGATCATCCGAAGAATGCACCCGCTCCTATCGAAGCGCTCTTCTCGGAGCTTGAGCACGGTGGGGCCCCGGTGGGCAAGATGATTCGACCGGCCTACCGGAGGTGGGACCGACGGAACAACGGCGGCGGCGGGGAGGCGGATGGTGCGTGCCCGAGGTCACGCTGAGGCGTGAGGGCTGGCATCTCAGCAGGCGGCTGAGAGACGGACCTGGCTCACCCGTCCCGCGCTGTCGAAGGTGAGGCTGTCGAAGAGTCGATCCCTCCAGGCGCCGCCCAGCAGGTCATCGACGCTGATCGAGCTCCACGTCGGGTCTGTTGGGAAGTCGTCGGATGCACACGGTACGGGATCCTCGATGCGCAGGATCCTGACGTCATCGGCCAGCACGAACCGACGGGTGGCCTTGGATGTGTCGAGGTAGGGAACGTCGGTGTTGCCGTAGATCACCGGCTCTTCGGTGAACTGGGTGCCGGACTTCAGGGAACCGTCCTCCATATAGAGCTGCTGGCGGTTGAAGATCACCACCGCCCGTCCCGCCTCCCGGCGTACCTGCGTGATCTCGCCGAAGTCGAAGCGCTGCCCTTCGTAGTCCCCGACGTCAGTGGGCGGAGCGGTGGTCAGCGGTGCGTTCGAGGCGGTGGGGGAGGACGGGACGGTCGTTGGTGCAGCGGATGTGGTGGTGGCGGAGGTCGTCGAGGTCGTCGACGCGGTCGAGCGGTTGGCCGCTTTGGAATCGTCGCCACATGCCGGCAGCGCCACCACGAGCGCGACCGGGAATGCGATGACGAGCGCGGCGGCGCGTCCGCGACGCCGGGAGCCGGGTCGAGGGGAACGATGGTCGCGGCGGGACATGAGAGCACGCTATCCCTGGCGACCTGCGGGAGGGCGACCCTCGACGTGGCCGTTGACCGGCGTGCTGACGGTCAGTCCGTCGACACCGGTCGCGAGCATGGCCGCGGCCCGCTCCGCAACCCTCGTTCCGCTGGCTGCGGCTTTGTAGTTTTGCCAATAGCCTTCAGTCGCTGATGGTTATTCTGTACAGAAGCCTCACAGGGAGAGGGTGACGTTGGCTGTCTGGCGACCGCAACCAGAAGACCTGCAGCGGGTCTTCGACGAACAGAACCCATGGCACCAAACCGGTGACGTGCCCGCGACCCTCGCTCGCCCGATCGAGCGGCCCCTCGCGAAGCTGCTCTGGCGACGCTTGCACGCCGACGATCCTCACCGTTTCCAGCTCGTGTTGGGCCCGCGGCGCGTCGGCAAGACGACGGCCCTCTACCAGACAGTCCGTCACCTGATCACAGAACGAGTCGAGCCGGGACGGATCTGGTGGCTTCGGCTCGATCACCCGCTGCTGCTCCAGGAGAACCTCGGCGACCTCGTTCGGGCTGTTCTGAACACGTCGCACGCCACTGCAGATGCGCCGGCCTTTCTCATGCTCGACGAGCTCGTCTACACCGACCGTTGGGACCTGTGGTTGAAGACCTTCTTCGACGAGCAGTGGCCACTCCGGATCGCCGCGACCTCCAGTGCGACCGCCGCACTCCGCGAGCGCCGGCTGGAGAGCGGCGTCGGGCGGTGGTCTGAGCAGCACCTGACGCCCTACCTCTTCACCGAGTTCCTGGCGCTTGTCGGACAGGATCGACCGGTCGAGATCGGCGACACGCTCGCCGAGAGCCTTGCCCGGCTGCGCCACGGCCAACGCTCCGATCAGGACCTGGCCCGGTGGCGTCGGCTGTTCATGCTGATCGGAGGGTTCCCCGAGTTGCTCACCGCAGCACGCGACCGACCAGACGAGGACGAGCCGAGCCGGCTCCTGGAGTCGCAGCAGGTCCTTCGCGCGGACGCGGTCGAGCGCGCGATCTACAAGGACATCCCTCAGTCCTTCGGCGTGGACAACCCGATGATGCTGGAGCGTCTGCTCTATGTGCTGGCCGCCCAGATCACCGGTTTGCTCTCACCGTCGAAGATCTGCAGCGAACTCGGGCTCTCCCAGCCGACGTTCGACCGTTACCTCTCCTACCTCGAGCAGGCGTTCCTGGTCTTCACGTTGCCCAACTACTCGGGCCGCGAGGCCACCGTGCAGAAGCGAGGGCGCAAGCTCTACTTCGTCGATGGCGCCATTCGGAACGCCGCGCTGCAACGCGGCCTGGCTCCGCTCGACACTCCGACGGAGCTCGGGGTCCTGGTCGAGAACCTCGTCGCTGCGACCGTGCGCTCCCTTGCCCTTCACACCGGCGTGCGGCTCCACCACTGGCGCGACGGCAACCACGAGGTCGACCTCATCTTCGACCACCCCGACCAACCGCTTGCGTTCGAGATCGGCTCCTCACCTGACCACCCGCGCACCGGCATGATGGCGTTGCAGGAGAAGCATCCACGGTTCCGCGGGCGGTGCTACGTCGTCGCTCCGCAGGCCATCGTCACCCCGCCCGAGGCGACCTCATCGGGAATCGGAACGCTGCCGCTCGACGTGTTCCTCCAGGTCGTCGGCGCCCAGGCGGAAGCAGCGCTCGCAGCGAGCCTCGGCGCGCGGTGACCCCGGCCTCATCACCGTGCCCGATTTCCTGACGCGGGACACATGGGCCGCCGCAGGTGTTGGACACCCATCCGGCGGTGCGGAGCCCGGTGACGCGGTCGGTGGTGCCACGGGCTTCGAGCTCGGTGAGCTACTCGACGTACTCGAGGGGAACCGTCGGCCAGCCATCGAGACGGGCGAGCGCCTCGACGAGCGCGTCGAACCGGTGTCGCTCCAGGCCCGAACCCTCGCGACGGATCTGGTTCTCGCGCAGCGCCAGGATCCGATCGAGCTTCGCGTAGCTGACCCGCCGCTCGGGATCCCACGCACCTGATCCGATCGCGATGTGGTCGTCGCGCTCGGGGTGTCGCTTCGATGTCAGCGGCACCACCACGAAGCGGTCACCGGCCATCCCGATCACCACGACCGGGCGGTCCTTGCCCTCGCGGGGGTCCTCCTTGAAGGGGATCCAGCTCCACACCACTTCCCCGGCATCGGGATGGCCGTCGTGCTCAGGTTGGTAGGAGACCTCGACGCGAGTCCGTCGGAGACGCCCCTGGCGCTCGGGCCGTCCGCCGCCCGCGCGGGGCCTCCCGCCGCCGGCGCTTTGGCCGCCCCGCCCGCGCCTTCCCAGCGCCAGCCGCGCCCGTTCGGCCAGCGCTCGCACGCCACCACCTCGTGTCCGGCCACCTTCGCCCACCGCCGAAACCTAGAACGTCACTTCCGAGGGGTGACTGATCCCGGTGGTGCTCCCCTCAACCTCGACGCACCCCAACCGCGACGCGTCCTGCCCGCATGCAACCTTCCGACCGGCCCGATCGTCGGTACCGGTAATGGGGAAGACTGGCGCAGTGGTCGAGGGCGACGGGGCGGGCAAGGTGGAGCTCGCCGACGATGCGTTCGGCGGCGACGTCGCAGCGGTCTACCAACGCGAGTACGCGCCGCTCGTCCGGCTGGCGACCGCGGTGTGCGGCGACCCGGCCGTTGCAGAAGAGGTCACCCAGCGGGCGTTCGAACGCGTCTGGTCTCGTTGGGGCCAGGTGGATCGACCCGGCGCGTACCTCCAGCGGTCGGTCCTCCACGGTGCGATCGACGAGTGCCGCCGTCGGCAACGGCGACGGGAGCGGGACCGCCAGCTTCGGATCGCCACCCCGGTGGCGTCGGCCGCGCCGGCGGAGCCGTTGTGGGACGCGCTCGACCAGCTCCCGGATCCGCAGCGGGTTGCCGTGGTGCTGCGCTACGCGCTCACACGCGGAGACACCGTGCGCGTCGTCGACCCGGCAGCGACCACGACCGTCCCGCCCGACCGCTCAACCCTCGAGCCGCTCGTCTTCGCCCACCC
>JAKOVA010000054.1 GCA_029782335.1 Actinomycetes bacterium
TCGGTGCCGGTCGAAGGGCTTTGCTGGTAGGGGCGAAAAGACACAGGGCCCGCACCGCGGGCCCTGTCATGCGAGGGACCTGAGGCTCAGTACGCGACGTTGCGCGGCCGCACGCTCCAGACCGGCGTGTCGGTATTGAAGTAGGTCGCCGCCGAGGCCCAGTTGGACGCGCTGACCATCCGGTTGTAGGCGTCGAGCGCCCCCGGCGCGCCTTGCTCGACCGCATATGCGATGGCAGGCTGCAGGTTGCCCCAATAACTCGTCGAGAGTCCGTCTCCGTCGATGTACGATCCGAGCAGCGAGTTGCCGCTCGCGTACGCAAGCCCGTTGGCCACGTACGCGTCGCCCCAGCTCGAGTACCACGGACCCGATCCACCCGCCCAGTCCGGCGATTCGGACGGCGCGTATGGCATCGTGTACACCGCGGCATTCCGGTACGACCAGTTGCCCGACTGGTTCAGGCCCAGTCGGCCGACGATTGCCCGATACTTCCACGCGAGGAACTGGTCCATCTTCGTGTCGTAGGCCGAACCGTACGCCTGCACCGACTTGATGTTCCCGAACGACCAGGTCAGGAAGTCTTCCATCCAGGCTGCGGAGTCGATCTTCCCGTCGCCCGACGAGTAGTCGCTATAGGGCTGCACCAGGCCGAGCGGATTGTTCGGCTGCGCGACGTATCGGGCGTGGTAGAAGTCGATGTTGTGCTGAACGCTTCCGACGTACTCGGACTTCATCGGTTCGTCGTCGTCCGGCGTCATCGCTGCGCTGGCGGCCAGCGCGCGAAGCGTCCATGCGGCGCCTCGGGTGGTATTCGCGCCGACCCATGCCAGGATCAACCCTTGCCCGAAATTCCGGTTCGTGTCGGTCTGCTTCAGGAACATGGCCGATGAAAGCAACTGCATCTCGTCGAGGAAATACCAGCGTCCAGTGACGAGATAAGCCATGTACCCGATCGCGGGCATATGGGAATTCGTGAAGGCTGCGGGACTACCACCGCTAGGCGCCGGAGTGTACTGGTTGGTTGACGAAGCACCTGTGGCCGAGATGCCGGATCCGGAATTCATGACCAGGTTCGGGTACGCCGAAAATCTCGGCGCCCGATTCGTGGTCTCGTCGCGGAAGTGATAGCCATATCGCCCGGCCGCGTATGCATTGATCTGGACCGCGCGCCACGCGCGTGAGTCGCCGCCGCTGGTCATGTAGGCGACGTCCCATTCGGGCAGTGGCCCGATCGACGGGTGGAACCCTGCATTGCCCATGACGGTTGAGTAGTCATGTTGTGCCAGCGGGGTGTAACTCGTCGAGACCCTGCTCCAGATTGCCGCACTTGAAGGAGTCACTCCGCGGTACGCCGGCACCAAGCCGGTGAGTTGCAGGTACCCCATGTCATGCCGATAGGTGATGCCGGGGTCGCCTCCCAACCAGTGCGACATCGATTGACCGCTGGAGAGCACCGCGCGCGTATGGTTGTACAAGGTCAGGCTGCCGCTGAAGCGCGTGGCTCCGTTGATCGCGAAGGTGGCGGTTCCGGAGCGTTCGCCGGGCGAAGCGCGCAACAGGTAGCCGTTCTCGATCCAGGGCACGATCTCGACGGCGCCGCTGCGATACAGGCGCACCTCCATCCACGCGACGAGATGCTGGTCGGCGCCGATCGGCTGCCGGTAGACCCACGAAGACATTTCGGGCCCCGAGACGGGCGACAGGAACGGGCTGTCCCATCCGCTGCCGGACCACGACGCGGTTCCGTATGAGCCGTACGAGATCGATGCCGAGATCCCGGTGGCCTTCAGCGACGCCAAGCCGAGCGCGGCGCCCGACGGCGCCGAGTCGGTCCATCCGATCGTCAGCGTCTGTTCGACGTTGGCCGACAGGTCGACCAGCCCCGACAGCACGGCGAACTTCACGGACCCGTCGCGCCAGCGGTTCTTCACTGCGGCCTGGAAGCCTCGCAGGCTGGCATTGCTGGCGGTGATGTGCTTGCCGGCGGGGATGTCGCCCTGTCGGAACGCGTATCCGGCAGAAAACGGCAGGCCGGTTCCGGTCGAGCTGCTGGTCACGCGCAGCGTCGACGAGCCGGCCACGGGCGAGGGCGGCGGCAGGCTGGTC
>JAKOVA010000090.1 GCA_029782335.1 Actinomycetes bacterium
GCCACCTGCGCGAACCACTGGATGCCGCAGGAAATCGCGATGAGCCGCGACATCGCGCTGTGGAAGAACCCGAACGGGCTCACCGACGACGAGCGCCGGCTCGTCAAGCGCAACCTCGGCTTCTTCGTCACCGCCGACTCGCTCGCCGCCAACAACATCGTGCTGGGCACCTACCGCCACATCACGGCGCCCGAGTGCCGCCAGTTCCTGCTGCGCCAGGCGTTCGAGGAGGCGATCCACACGCACGCGTACCAGTACATCGTCGAGTCGCTCGGGCTCGACGAGGGCGAGATCTTCAACGCGTACCACGAGGTCGCGTCGATCCGCGACAAGGACGAGTTCCTGATCCCGTTCATCGACACGCTGACCGACCCGAACTTCGTCACCGGCACGCCCGAGAACGACCAGAAGCTGCTTCGCTCGCTGATCGTGTTCGCGTGCCTGATGGAGGGGCTGTTCTTCTACGTCGGCTTCGTGCAGATCCTGGCGCTCGGGCGCCAGAACAAGATGACCGGCGCCGCGGAGCAGTACCAGTACATCCTTCGCGACGAGTCGATGCACTGCAATTTCGGCATCGACCTGATCAACCAGATCAAGCTCGAGAACCCGCACCTCTGGACGCCGCAGTTCCGCGACGAAGTGCGCGGCCTGTTCCAGCGCGCGGTCGACCTCGAGTACGCGTACGCCGAGGACACGATGCCGCGCGGCGTGCTCGGCCTGAACGCGCCGATGTTCAAGAGCTACCTGCGGTTCATCGCCAACCGGCGCGCGCAGCAGATCGGTCTCGACCCGATGTTTCCGCAGGAAGAGAACCCCTTCCCGTGGATGAGCGAGATGATCGACCTGAAGAAGGAACGGAATTTCTTCGAGACGCGCGTCATCGAGTACCAGACCGGCGGCGCGCTGGCCTGGGACTGACCAGGCCCCTTGCGCGTCGCAACACAGGATCCGAATTGAGGTCGATCGCAGAACAGAGGAACGAGCAGTCGGCGACGACGACGCGGCACCCGGTGCCGCAGCAGCCTTGTTCCCCCCGCAGCAGCGACCTCGCAGAAACGCCGAGCCTTCGGGCCCGGCGTTTTTTTTGCCCCGAATTCATTAGCGTAGGAACGGCAACACGCTTGCACGATGTTCTTGCGCCGATGAATAGCCCGTACCGGACCCGCCCTCGGGCGGCCAGGCACGGGTTTCCATCATCGTTACATCCTGAGTAAAGGAGATCGTCATGGCAACCG
>JAKOVA010000121.1 GCA_029782335.1 Actinomycetes bacterium
GCGGTGCAGCTCGTCGAGCTGGCCGGCGTGGAGCCCGGCGATCTCGTGCTCGAACCGAGCGCCGGCAACGGCCGGATCGTCGACGCGCTCGTCGACGTCGGCAACGTCAGCGTGATCGCCGTCGAGCTGGACCGCGGGCGCGGCGACGCGCTCAAGCTGTTCTGCTACAAGAGCGGCGCCCATGCGATGGTCGAGGTCGTCAGTGGCGTCGACTTCATGTCGTTCGACTACGACGACCCGTTCGATCGCGTCGTGATGAACCCGCCGTTCGGCAGGATCGGGCTCGGCGATCATCTCGATCACGTGCACCGCGCGTTCGGCATGCTCAAGCCCGGCGGTGTGCTCGTGTCCGTGCTGCCGAACGGCGTCGAGTTCCGCCAGGACAAGCGGCACAGCGAGTTCCGTGACTTCGTCGCCGAGAACGACGGCGTGATCGAGGCGCTCCCCGAGGATTCGTTCGCCGAGAGCGGCACGCTGGTCCGCACCTGCACGGTGCGGCTGGTGAAGCCGTGATCACCCTGACTAGTGCACAGCTCGGCATCATCGTCGCGTTCTGCATCTTCATCGGGTGCGTGATCGGCGACTTCGTGCGCAGGAACAATCCATGAACTGCATCATCGCCACCGAGCGAACGATCGGGGACGTCGAGCGCGACGCGGACTTCGAGCGCGTCGCTCGCTATCGCTTCGAGACCTACCCGGACGTGGGCGCAGAGCGCCACGTGTTCAAGCACAAGCCGACCGGACAGCTCGTCGCCGCGGACGTCTACAACGATCCGACGGGGCCGTTTCACTGGCACCCCGATTCGCCCAAGACGTGGTCCGTCGTCGAGCCGGTCACGACCACGACCACGACCTACGAGGCCCCACCGCTCAGGACAAAGCACGTCATGGTCACGCCGATCGAGGCGAAGGTCGACATCGGAGCGGCCAACGTTCCGCGTGACAAGGAACTGCGGCTCAAGATCCGTCGCCCCGGCATGGGCAACGTCGAGTACACGATCCTCGTCGCTGACGATCAATCAAGCGCGATCGATCTTCATGAAGAGGGGGCACAGTTCGCGCTCAGCTTCGATACGGGGATCGCCCGCGAGCTGATCGGCTACGCGCTTCGGCGAGCGATCTGCCGCGGCATCGACAAGGTCGAGGTCGTCGAGACTTCGACGGAGGTCGTCATCGACCTGGGAGAATTCAAGCGATGAAACGCGTCTACGACCCGAACGGCAACGAGCTGAAACTGATCCTGCTCCAGATCATGGAGCGCGGTGAGCAGGGCCCGACGCTCTGCCGCGTGCGCTACGACCACGAGCAGATCGGGCTAGCGAACCCGGAGCAACGCGAGTTCCTCATGGTGTGGACGCCGATCCACAGCGTGCTCGGCGAGATGCGCCTCGAAGACATCGCTGGACATGCGCATCGGCACGTTGATCCACGATGCCGTGCAGAAGGCGACGACGCAGCTCGAAGCGCAGCTTGCGTCGCGCAACGCCGACCTGGCCACAGCGACGGCCAAGATCAACGAGCTGCAAGCCAGCAAGAAGAAACTGCGCGAGGCGCTCGATCGCGCGAAGGAGGGCCGCAAGTGAGCAAGGGCGATCTCGACATCTGCCCCGCATGCGGTTGGAGCTGCAAGCGCGTGTGGAAGTTCAGTAACAACGAATGCAATCCGGCCGCGGGCAAGACCGCCGACGAGTTCATTGCGATCGTCACGAAGCTGCCCAACGTCACCGCCAAGAAAGGCGGTGCCGGCTACGGCTCGATCTTCGTGACCATCGCGGACACGCGTGAGCGGGAATCGAAGCAGGATATCGACATTTTCTACAGGGTGGTTCACGGCACGGTCGCCCTCGATCACGTGTTCTGGTTTCGCGATGACGACTCGCCCGCCGAGACCGCCGAGTTCGTCGCCGCGCTCGCGAACACGAGCTCCAAGCTCGCCAAGAAGGCCGCTGGGCTCTCGGAGATCGAGCAAGCGATCGGTGCCGCGTGTTCGAACTGTGGCTGCTTCACGACCATCGATGACCGATGCGTGCGCTGCGGGCGCGATCGCAAGGTGCCACGATGAGGAGCGCCACCGTCATGCAGCTTCAATCATCGAATCCCCAAAGCGACTCTCAGGAGGTGATGTGAGCGCCAACAGCAAGAAGCGAGACGAGCCCGAGCAGTTCACCCACCCGTCGTACGGGATGCTCGCGTTCTCGCGCGTCCACAACAGCACCAAGCGCGGTGAGCCGCTGTTCGGCAGCGCGCTGGAGACGCACTACGGCACGGTTCGGCTCTCGATTGAACGCGGCAAGTGGGAGCACTCGCTGCACGAGGATCGCTACTACTCGACGAGCGATCCGCAACTGATCGAGGTCGAGATGTCGTCGGCGCAGTTCGTCGAGGCGATCACGACAATGAACTCGATGCCCGGCGTGCCGTGCACGATCCGAGCGCTCAACGGTCGCCCGGTCGAGTCGCCGCCACGTGTCGCGACCGAAGTCGAGCGCGTGCGCACGACGTTCGAGGCCGAGCTGCGCGGCATGATCAACGTTATGAAGGAGCGCCGCGTCGACATCGAGAAGCTCACGAGCGGACTTTCGGCGAAGGCCAAGGAGCGGCTTCGCATCGAGCTGGACGTGATGATCCAACAGCTCGAATCCAACGTGCCGTTCGTGCTCTCGCAGTTCGAGGAGGCTTCCGAACGCGTCGTCACCGCCGCCAAGCACGAGATCGAGCAGTTCGCGCAGCATCGCATTCGCGAGGCTGGGCTCGCCGCGCTCGCGGGGACGATGCTGCCAGCGTTGCCCGCAGGTAAGCCCTGCGGCGAGTGCGATGCCTGCCACAACAACCAGCCCTGCATCGATCCGCGATGAAGACAACAAGTAAGCTCCATGAGGTCATCACCGCCGCGACCGAGCTCGCGCCGTCGACGCGAGCCCGCTACCTACGCGACCTCGACGTGTTCATCGAGTTTGCCGGAGCCGAGCCCACCGGGTGGACCGGGCAGGTGGTCGACGCGTTCCACGACAAGCTCGTCAACTCGGCGATCGCCCCGGTCAGCGTCAAGCGTGCGATCGCGAGCGTCAACACGGCGCTGCGTCTGCTCGTCGAGTCGACGATCGCGCTTACCGAGGCGCAAGCGGTCAAGATGCTCGCGTCGTGTGACTCGACGTCGATGCAGGACATACGCGATCGCGCGCTGCTCGTGGTCGCGCTGGAGACCGGCATGCGACA
>JAKOVA010000142.1 GCA_029782335.1 Actinomycetes bacterium
TCGCCTGATGGCTCGCCGCGTGCTGCTTTCCTGGAGTTCCGGCAAGGACAGCGCCTGGACCTTGCACGTGCTCCGGAACGATCCGGACGTCGAGGTCGTCGGCCTCCTGACGACCGTCAATACCACCTATGGCCGAGTCGCGATGCACTCGACTCGCCTCGCGATCGTCGAGGCGCAGGCGCGCGCGGTCGGGCTCCCGCTCCGAGTCATCCCGCTCCCGTGGCCCTGTCCCAACGACGTGTACGAGCGCGCGATGCGCGAAGCGATCGAAGACGGGCTGAAGCGCGGTGCAACGCACGTGGCGTTCGGAGACCTCTTCCTGGAGGACATCCGCGCGTACCGGATCAGGCAGCTCGAAGGCACCGGTCTCGAGCCGCTCTTTCCGATCTGGCACCAGGCGACCGAGCCTCTCGCGCGGCGGATGGTCGACGCCGGTGTCGAGGCGGTCCTCACGTGCGTCGATCCGAAGAAACTCTCGCGGTCGTTCGCCGGCCGCAGGTTCGATCATGCCTTCCTCGATGAACTGCCCGAAGGCGTCGACCCGTGCGGTGAGAACGGTGAGTTCCATACATGCGTGCTCGCCGGGCCGATGTTCGGCGAGCCGCTGCGCGCGGCGGTGGGTGAGGTCGTGGAACGCGACGGATTCTACTTCGCGGATCTGATACCGAGTCCGGCAATGCGTCCGCGACCAATGGAGGCGACTCATGGACGATGAAACGCGACGCAAGATCCTGGCGCTGCTTGAACAGCATCGAATCATGACGGTGGCGACGCTGCGGCCGGACGGGTGGCCCCAGGCCACGACCGTTGGCTATGTCAACGACGGGCTGACCCTCTACTTTCTATGCGGTCTCGACAGCCAGAAGGCAAGGAACCTGGCGCGAGATGATCGGATCTCGCTCACGATCGATCACGATACCGCCGATCTGATGGCGATCACCGGTCTGTCGATGGCAGCGCACGCGCGCCCGGTGGATGATCGGGCCGAAGCCGAGAAGGTG
>JAKOVA010000151.1 GCA_029782335.1 Actinomycetes bacterium
GTCGAACTGCTTGCGGTCCTCCTCCTTCTCGATCAGGTCACGGTACTCGGCGGTGATGCGGTCACGCTCGGCGCGCACCTTCTCGGTCGGCCGGTCGATGCTGGCACCCTGCCTGAGCTTGCCGATGTAGGTGGCGATGCCGGACAGCGGGACGTTCATCTGGTCGTTCCACGAGCGGTCGTGGTGGAACCAGCCGGTGCCCGTGGAGATGTTGAACCACGGCTCGCGCGACAGGTTCAGCGAGGTCAGCCACTCGACGCCCTTGGGCAGCTTCTTGAGCGCCGCCTCGACCACCGTCCACTCGGGGCTGAACGTGACCACCTCGTCCACGCCGAGCTCGATCGCGCGGCGCGCGAGCTTCTTCAGTTCCTCGTCGGGCTGGTACATGACCACGTCGATCCCCGAGATCATCTGCGTCACGCGCTGCGTCGGGATGCTCGGGAACAGCTTCTGCACGAAGTCGAGGAAGAACACGTAGGCCGCGTACCCGAGGTTCAGGAACTCGAAGTGGTACTGCCAGCACTTGATCCCGAGGTTGATCAGGTCGTCGTAGTTCTTCAGCAGGTGGTAGCCGTGCGACTCGCCCAGCGCGTCGGTGACGACCGACATGTCCTCCATGTCGGCCAGCCGCGGGATCTGCAGCGCCTCGAGCTCGCGGATGGTGGCCTCCATCTTCACCTTCCACTTCGCCTCGAGCGAGTCCCAGTTCTTGTAGTAGTAGCCGGCGCGCTCCATGAAATTGGGCACGCGCCTGCCGATCTCCTCGGGGTCCTTCACCGGCACCGGCGAAATGTAGACGTAGCCGTTGATGATCCGGTGGTCGACGCCGCGTACCGGCGGCACCATGAAGATCCGGTTGTTGAACTGCGACAGCGCCAGGTACCACGCCTCGTCCCAGATCGTGTCGAACGGATAGAGCGGCTCGGGATAGTGCAGCCCGTCGTAGAACCAGAACGTCTCCTTCTCGTACTGGTTGCGCTGCGGGTCGTCGGTCACGAACTGGTACTGGTACGGAGACATCCGCTCCCAGCCTTCGGTTCCGGGAATGGCCTTCGCCTTGACGTCGTGCGGCACTGGAAACTTCATCGCTTGCCCGCTCCTCTGATTCGTGGATGCCCCTCGGGGCGACCGGACGTGCTTCGCGCCCGGGGTTCGTCCCCCATCGATTGCAATCGCCGTGCCACCGCCGCTTGCCGCATCGCAGCAAAGCAGCCGATCCCGGCGGCCCGGAACCGCGGCGACATCGGCCACCGGCAAGCGTTCCGGCCGATTGGTGCAACTGCGCAGGGGCGGCCGCGCAGCCGGTGCCACGCGCACGCCGGGCAGTGGGCCGGCGCGCGGCGACCGTTGATCGTTTGGTGACAATCCGCCCGGCCGGCGGTGCGGGTTTGATCATTTGATGAACTGTCGCGGCGTCGACCGCGGCGCAGCCGCCGGAACGCGATCGGAGCCGGTTGACGTCGATCAAGGCGTCCGCAGCGCCCGGCGCCTAGAACTCGTTCTTCTGCTCAGCCATCGGACGCCGACGCGATGACCAGGCTCCGGAGCTACGACCACGCCGACAACGAAGACCTGCGCGCTCAGGTGCACTTCTGCGCCGAGACTGGCCAGATCTGGCTGCACGAGCACCGGATGCTGCTGGTGCACGCG
>JAKOVA010000155.1 GCA_029782335.1 Actinomycetes bacterium
CGCCGGCGCTCCTGGAGCGGTTCGACCTGCGCGATGGCGATCTCATCATGCGCGCGGCTGGCAACTACCTGTTCGCGCGCGCGCTGGCGCAGGAGTTCTCCAAGCGCGACATCGCGGCCGCTTACCAGCACGTGCTGGAGGTCGTGGCGGTGCGCGTGGTGACGACCTGGCTGAAGAAGACCGGGATGACGAACATCGTGGTCTCGGGGGGGGTGCACGCCAACGTCAAGCTCAATCAGCGACTGCGCGAGATCCCCGGCGTCGAGCAGATCTTCGTCTATCCCAACATGGGCGATGGCGGCTGCGGAACCGGCGCAGCGATGCTGGCCTTCGAGGGGAAATCGGCGACCGCGCCGCTGGAGAACGTCTATCTGGGACCCGACTACTCCGAGTCGGAGATGCTCGAAGCCCTGCAAAAGCACGGCCTCGCGGCCGAGCGCTTCGACGACCTCGAGGAGCGCGTTGCCGGCTTGCTGAAGGACGACTCGATCGTCGGCCGCTTCAACGGCCGGATGGAGTACGGCCCCAGGGCGCTGGGGAACCGCTCGATTCTCTACCCGGCGAAGGAACCCGCGGTCAACCAGTGGCTGAACCACCAACTCGGTCGCACCGAGTTCATGCCGTTCGCGCCGGCAGCGCTAGCGAGCGAGGCGCATCGACTGTTCCACAACCTTTCGGGTTGCGAGAAGAGCGCCGAATTCATGACGCTCACCTTCGACTGCACCGAAGAGATGAAGCAGAAGTGCCCGGCAGCCGTGCACGTCGACGGCACCGCACGCCCGCAGCTGGTCAGCGAGCGCAGCAACGCGAGTTTCCACCGGATCCTTTCGAAGTACCACGACCTGACCGGAATTCCCGCGCTGATCAACACCAGCTTCAACATGCACGAGGAACCGATCGTGTGTTCGCCCGACGACGCGATCCGCGCGTTTCTCGCGGGGAGGCTCGACTATCTTGCGATCGGGCCGTTCCTCGTGCGACACCCACGATATGAGGAGATCAGCCGCGACCGGTCGAATCCCAGGAGCCTGGGCACGCTGGAGTAGAGGGCTATCCAGAGCCTGTGGCGGCTGGAGGGGCTGTGTTTGTGGTCGACGATGCCCGTGGCTTGGCGAAGGCCACGGGGTGGATGCTGCTCAGTTTCCTGCGATCTTGAAGACGTGGATGACGGGGTTGTCGCCGTCGGCGTGGTACTGGGAGATGTAGATGCGGTTGGTGGATGGGTCGTAGGCGGCGCCGCCCAAGAGTCCTTCATCG
>JAKOVA010000248.1 GCA_029782335.1 Actinomycetes bacterium
TCGTCGCTGGCCGGCTAGAGAACATCGCACGCGAGCTGCGCGAGCTGCTCCTCGTGCTCCGCGATCAGATCGTGCCGGCGCTGCGCGAGCAGCACGAGCTGATCATGCTGCTCGAACAGGATCGCAACGAGCTGTTCCAGCGGGTGACCCAACTCGAAGCGAAGGCAGGGTGATCATGTCGACCAAGGCCGCCAAGAAGTGTGTCTCGCGCGAGATCGCCAAACACTGCCGCAAGAAGAAGGGCAAGTGCCGGAAGGCAGCCGAACGCAAGCAGGCCGTCGCGATCGGGTTCTCGATCTGCCGGCGTCGCGGCTTCACGTCGATCGCGAAGCGCTAGAGGTCGTTCGCTGCGCTTCGCGCGAGCGAGGCTAGGAGCGCGAGCAAGAACAGCGCGTACCACGCGATCATCTGCCACTGGCGGTCGCGTGTGTCGAAGTAGACGATCAGGACGTACGCGACCATGCCGAGCCCGAGGAACAACCCGAAGGACAGCTCGTAGGTCACGGCAGGCAATCTACTGCCTGAGACTGACAGGCTGAGGTTGCCGGAAACTCGGTTCGCCGGGATGATAGCCCATGGCCTCCCAGCTCAAGAGTGTCGTGCAGTTCACCTCGGTGGCTGTCGGGGCTACTGTCCAAGTTGCCCACGGGTTGAACGTTCAAGGACTCGGGGTGACCCCGGATCAGCTCCTGCCGAGCCTCGACCTGTTTGGCGTGATGATCACTGCGGACGCGACCAACGTCACCTTGATCAACGCGTCCGGCGCGATCCTGACGCTCTCGGTGCTGTGCGAGCACTGGCACACGTTGGAGCGGGCGTTCGGATCATCGAGTGTCATCTCGCTTTCGCCCGCGCCGTTCGTCGTTGGAGGCGGGTCGAGCTCGCTGGCAGTCGCGTCGATCGTCTACGGTGGCGGGCAGGATGGCGTCGCCGTGTTCGACGGTGTCAACACGTTCTCGTTCGCGTCGCTCGTCGGCTCCACGTACACGCTCAACCGCGACATCTTCATCGCAGACGGAAGTAGCTGCGCGCTCGGGGTCACGATCAACGCGGCCGGGTTCAAGGGCTTCTGCAACGGCACGTTCACGAACAACGGTACGATCCACAACGACGGTAAGGCCGCCGTCGGTGGTACCGCAGGTGCGGCGTCTGCGCTCGGGACGCTGGGTGTCGGCACGGCCGGTGGCAACGGGCGCGCGGCCAACACCGGCCTCGCCGGCTCGAACCAATCGAACACGCTCGGGGATGCAAGCGCGGCCGGCGGTGCGGGCGGCGCGGGCGGCGTGAATGCAGGCGGCGCGGGTGGGACGTACACGCCCAACGCCACGAACGGAGGCGGCAACTTCCTCACGCCGATCCTCACGGGCTTCCTGTTCTCGCAGACGTCCGGTGGCAACCAGGCGCAGTCGACGATCATCGGCGGCGGCGCGGGTGGCGGCGGCGGCGGCTCGAACAACGCGGGCGTCACCGGCGGCGGCGGGGGTGGTGGGGGCGGCGTGCTCGTGTGGCACTGCGCCTACCTCATCAACAACGGCACGATCCGCTGCGCGGGCGGTGCCGCAGCAAACGCGGCCGGTGCGGGCGGCGACGGCGGCGGCGGGGGCGGGGGCGGCGGGGGCATCATCCTGAGCCTTGCCGCGGCGCGCAGCGGCAGCGGTACGATGACGTGCCCGGGCGGCGCGCACGGCAACGGCTTCGGGGCCGGCGCGAATGGTGCCGACGGTAGCATCGGCCACGTCAACGCATTCCGGTTCCCATGAGCTAGCGAGGCAGCGGGCCGCGTTCGGCGCCGCGGCACTCGCAGTTCCGCACGTGGTGCGTCACGCAGGCCGGATCACGGAACGGCTCGTCCTCGACGGCGGGGACCAGCTCGATCTCCGGCTCGGGATCGGCGGCGAGCTCGGGCTCGGGGCTCGCCTGCGCGTTGAGCTGCTCGGGCGTGGGCGGGGTCTCGGCGACGATCGCGTCGGCGAATGGCTCGCCTTGGCCGATCCCGGTCATGTGCTTGACCGAATCGAAGGACAACGCCACTGGTGACTCGGTCGCGGGCGGGTGGGTCTCGTCGCTCGTGTCGAATCCATGGTCGGGCGCAGGAGGAGTTTCGCTCATGCCCCGAGCCTACATCGTGTAGGATCGGCCTGTGAAGCCTTGGTTGGTCGGTCTGCTTGCACTTGGCGCCGGGATCGGTGCGGGTGCTGCCGCCGCGGTCGCAGTGCGCGGCCGCGGGCTCGCGGGGGCCCGCAACGTTCCAGACCGCGACCGGCGGATCCTCGGGTCCGAGCTGGATGAAGCCGAGCGCCGAGCTCGGGCCGCGGGTGCCACCGGCGAGGATCTCGACTACGTCGGCGCGGGCGCTGAGGGCGTCGTGTTCTGCGATGACAAGGGCCTTGCCTACAAGGTGGGCCGCGAGGGATCGCGGATCCACGACGAGGCGACGTTTCTGCGCAAGGCGTCGCAGATCGCGAGCATCAAGCAGCACATCCCACGGCACATCCGCTACGACGCGCGTAACCGCGTGCTCGTGCGCGAGTGCTTGGTACCGACCGGCGCGCGCAAGCCGCGGAAGCTGTGGGAGCTGCACGATCGGATCGCGCGGACGATGAAGCCCTACGGTCACGGGCGCCCCGAGTTCAAAGATGACAGCTATGTGATGACCCGTCGCGGGCCGGTGCTCGTCGACGCGGGCTTCGCGATCAAGCACGGCCACGAGCTGGTGAAAGACGTACTCGATGCCGTCAACGGCCGCGTACAGCTCAAGCCGATCGACATCCGTCAGCTCGCGTGGGACGTCAGGCACGAGCGGGGCAAGGAGATCCCGGCGCCAGTCGCTGATCGGCTGCTCACACGGCTCACCGCGCTCGAACCGAGCATCGCGAACGACTAGGCACGCTTGCGCTTGGTGCCTTTGAGCCCGGCATTCGCGCGCTGGACCTCGGCGACGCGGCGAGCGCCCTCGGCGAACTCGTCGGTGCCGGTCCACTTCATGACCTCGATCTCGGTCGCCGGCTTCACATCGACGGGGAAGTAGTCGATCACGTCCTCGACGATCTCGTTCATGCTCTTGCGGGTCGCGTGACCGATCGGCCCATCCTCGCCGAAGTACGTGACGCGGATCTTGCCCTCGTCCTTGTTCGACATCTCGGGTGTCTTGATCGCGAGCTTCCGCTGCCCGTCCTTGAGCGTCAGGATGACCGCGTTGGACTTCTCGAACGCCTCGTTGACCTTCTGCTTGCGCTCGGCTTTCTCGCGCTTGAATCGCAGCGTCATCGCGCGCAGATCTTCGGGCTCGTCGAACTCGTCGTCATCCTCGTCGGCCGACGCAGGGAGAGCCAGCACGCCCGCGAAGCCGCCCGGATGCTGCGGAACCGTGAACAGCCCTTCGAGCACGCCGCGACGCGTGACCGGCGCGGGGCTCGCGAACATCCGGTAGAGCGCGATCGCGCCCATCGCGAGCCCGGCACCGAGCAGCATCGCACCGAGCAGATCGCCGGTAGTGCTCTTGCTCATGAGCACGTTGGCGAGGTTGAGCGCGGTCTGCCGGGCTGCGTCTTGCCCGAAGTGCACGCCGTCACGAGCGCGCCCGGTCTGCACCGATAGGTTGCGCGCGTCGATGAACCGTGCGCCGAACACGTTGGCCATCACCTGCACGACCTGGGGCGCTTGCTGGTTCAAGCTCGCCACGTTGTAGGTCATCGGGCCGATCGCCCACACCTCGGCGCCCGCGAGCTCGAACGCGTTCTTGAGCCCAGCCATCGCGGCGGTCGTCTTGCCGACGTCGCGCCCGATGTCGTTGGTGCCGAGCATGATCACGACCTTGGTCGGACGCCAGTTCTTGTCGCCATCGAGCAGCGCGGTCGCGTTCTCGCGCTCGTAGAAGTTGGCCGCCGAGCGACCCACGCGTGCATCGGTGCGGACCGCAGCCGCGCCCTGTTCGAGCAGGAGGCTCGCGAGCAGGTCGCCCGGGGCCGAGCTCGTGCGCGAGCTGCCGGCGTCCACGTTCCAGACCTCGGGTCCCGCGTCCGCACCATGGTGCGTCAGCGAGTCGCCGAAGATCAGGATCCGCTCACCTCGCACGTTCATGGGAGCAGGTTACCACGTGACGGTGACAGCCCCGCTAAGTACCGCTTCTAGCGAGGGATCGCAGCTCTACGAAACGTACGGCCGATTTGCTGGCGAGTGCCGATTAGGGGTGCGCCACTGGTGACCGGCGAACAGCACGACATCTTGGTCGCCCTTCTTGGAATGAGCACCACGCGTGGGTGACTGATGTCGGCCCGATTCGAGTCTGAGGTTCGTAAGCTCCATCTGCTCGGCTGAGGTTCTATCAGGGCCAGCCTCCGTGCGAAGGCTGGCCCGGACGAACGAGTCCGGGTGTCAGGACGCTCCTACTGCTTGAGTCCGGCTCGGGTAGCCGCGGAACCGATCTTGGGCTTGCCTGCCCGGCGAGTCGGTTGAAAGTGAGAGCTGCGATTCGATTGTCAGACGACGAACGAAGAAGGTGTCGAGGGGTTCATCTCCAGCGATAACCCTCGACGAGCGGCTCGTCGATGAAGACACCCTAGATCATCACGATGGTGCCGTCAAGCACTCAAGTGACATCACGTGGAAGTCTTAATCCGTTCGGCGAGTAGCTCGGCGAGGCAATCGATCGCCTCGGAGTACACGCGGAGCTTGGCCTGTTCTTCGGTCATGGCCTCGACGGTCCCTCCGGCGGCGCGAGCTACGCCTCGAAAGTCTTCCGTGGTGATCTCGACCCGAAACCTCCAACGTGGGATCGGATGCTCACGATCCACGTTCTCAGGATCGAGCTCGATTACGACAGTGACCTTCGGAGGATCTGAACGTGGCGGATGATACTCCGCGCGATGCAGCGTCTTCACGGATGGATCTTCCCGCAGAACGGACAGCGACGAAGGCCGCCCTTGAACATGCACCACGACGGGTGCTTCACGAGCTTGCGCAGCTCGCGCAGCACGTTCGCTTCGAGCTGCTCGATCTTGCTGCTCTCTTCATGCGTCATGGGCTGACTCCGATCGGGCATGTGTGATCAGGCGCGCCGATGTCAGGCACCCGGTCATAAAAGCACGGCATTCGCCGACTCCAGCACGCGAGGTAGATCGCGATCCGAACCCATTTGTCGAAGCGCTTCACGGACTGATTCGCTCCGCGAGCTGCACGAACTCTGATGTGATCCGTGCCCATGCCGCGAGCGCGACGGCGCGCGCGACGACCCATCGCGGCACCATCTGCCCGTCGGCGTCGCGAAACGCCTCGTCGGCGTTGCGCATGCTCGGCGTCGTGATGCCCGAGAAGCCGTGCACGAGCGCCTGCGCGAGCGGCCGCCACTGATGAAGCGGGCCACCGATCGTGTCGCGCCAGTGCACGCATGCGTCGCCCGACCAGTCGCTGTTGTGGTGGATCCACACGCCGCCATCTTCGAGATCTCTGAGCGTGTGCATCAGATGTCCTTGCGAGTGATCGGATCGACCTCGGCGACGAGCGTGTGCTCGCGCTTGCCCTCAGCGTCGTACCGGCCATCGAAGTAGAAGTATTCGGTGCGCGGATGTGCGCCACGCCCCGGCGTGAGGATGCAGTATGCACGTGCATGCTCTGGCGCGGAGTTGTCCACGTCGTAGCAGCACCAGATCGCGCCGCTCTTGGCGCGATAGAAACCACCGGGGCGCAGTTCGAGCTTCGGTTTGCCGTTGAGCGGCTCGCCGGCCATCATACGGGCGAGTACCCCGGGCTCCTTGCCGGCGCGGATTGCCGCCCGCGTCTCGCGGCTGTTCGTGACGCGCACGTTTGGTGCGCGGCGCTTCTTTGTCTTCGTCATCATAGCAGCTAGCCCCCTAGCTTGTGGCGAACCGCGCCACGCGATTCGTTACTTGCGCGCCTTGGCCTTCGCTTCGAGCAACGTGATGCCCTCGTCGAGCAACGCACCGAGCGACGGGCGATCGGTTCGGTCGACACCGAACGCGGACCATCCGCCCTTCGCGGCGACGTCGAGCAGCTTGTGCAGCTTCTCGTACGTCTTCATTGGAACTTTGACGCTCTGGAACTCGGCCTTGGGTGGCACGGGCTAGTTGTGCCACGAGGTGGAACCAGGTGTCAAGTATCTCGTCGTGTTCGGATCAACGCGAGCAGATCAGCGACCGCACCAGGAATCTCCTCGCCGACGAGGAGATCATGGCACTTCGTACAGATTGCATGCTCATGTGATTCGAGCAGGCCCACGCGTGCGGCCTCGTTATCGTTGCACCCTGATCCACAAAGCCAGCGTATGGCCTCGTCGGCACCGTCGCATGAGAACTTGTGCCCGCAGATCAAGCAGCGCCCACAGACCGCCATCAGATCTTGATCTCGATGTCGGACAGCTCGAACGTGCCAGTGACGTCCTCGCCCTCGATCTTGATCGTGAGCTTGTTGTCATCGAGCGACTTGAACTCGTGCGGCCACGTCTGCCCGACGATGATCGAGAACCGCATCTCGGCCATGCGGTAGATCATGCCACGCACCGTCGCCGTCGCGGCGTCCTTGCGGCCGAGGATCCACTTCTGGTGCGTCGACGCCGGATTGTGGTGGAGGAAGTCCTCGACCTCGTGGATGAACGTCGCGAGCATCTTCGCCGCGGTCGCGGGCTTCTTGCCAGCCTTGATGTCCGCGATCACCGATGCCACCGAGGGCAGCTTCGAGAACCCCTTGATCTTGATGTCCAGCTCCTTACCGAAGTAGACATCAGTCGACTCGGCTTGCACCGTGTGCGGCGGGGCCCAGCCGTTCGACGTGATGCCCTGCTCCTTGAGCCACGCAGCGCCGTCCTCACCGTACTTCTCGATCAGTGATGCCTGCTTGGCCTCGGGGAACTTCTCGGCCGCGTAGTGGTTGAACACCTTCTGCTCGGCGCGTGCACGGGTCAGCCGGTACTCCATGCGCAGCATCTCGTCGGCGCTCACCGACTTGACCATCTGCCGGCTGATCACGGGCAGCGGCGCGACGTCGATCATCACCTGGTAGTGGTCGTCGCCCTTGCCGACGACGAGCCGCACATTGACCCCGTTCTTCTTGAGCTCCATGTACGTCGCTTGGGTGACGACCGCCGGCAGGATCTCGATGTTGACGAGCCCGTCGCGGATCAGCGTGTAGTTGCGGAAGATGTGCGTCTTGAGCTTCTCGGGGATCCACACGTCCCCCTGAGACTTCGGGCGCGGACGCGTTCGGCTCGACAGATCGACGGTGCCGGTCTTGAGCACGCGCATCGAGACGTTGGGCCGCGTCTCGTTGTAGACGATGCCGTTGATCGGATACCCGTCGGGAGCGGCATCGGGCACGAAGGTGAGTGCCTCCTGCTTGGCCTTGAGGATCGCATCGATCTCGGCTTGCAGCTCCTTGAGCTTCTTCGCGCTCTTCTCGCCGGCCATCTTCGCGCGGATCGTCTCGATCTGCTCGCTCTCGTCGTCGGTCATCACCTCGTTCGCATCGAGCCGCTTGCGGCTGACCCGACTGTATCTGAACGACGGGTCATCGAGGAGCAGCCGCGTCTTGTCGCAGCTCGTCAGCACGCGCAGGAGGTCGAGCACCGTGAACGCATCGTCGGGCGGCACGAGGTTCGGATCGTAGCCCTCGACGAATCGATGCGACGGCTGGAACGCGGCGACTTTCGTCCACGTCATGAAGTCCGAGTAGCGCTGCTTGCCGAAGCACTGCGAGAACCGCTTGATGAAGCTCACGTCGCCGAGCGCCTTGAGCAGCGGAAACACGATCTCGGGCTTCATGCGCACCGCGAACAGCGACAGCGCGGCGTAGACCGCTGGGATCGCTGGCGACAGCGAGCCCACCACGAAGTCGTGGAGCTTCCTGCCGAGCCCTCGTGCTTGCTCGCTGATCGGCATCGGCGACTTGTGACCGATCTCCGTCGGCGACAGGTACCACAGCTCCGGCGCGCCCTCGGGCGCTGTGACACCACCTGCGTTCATCTCGAACGTGGTGATCTCCTGATCCTTGGCATCGAGCGCGTAGACGAAGCCGCCGATCGGGTTGCCATCGATCTTGACCGTGATCCGCTTGCCCCCGAGCTCGTGCGTCGCCATCTTCGCCTCGAACACCGGGCGGTACTTGCCGAAGTCCTCGGCAAAGATGAGCTGGCCGCCAGCCTTGGCCGCCATCGCGGCGAGCAGCGGCCGATCGGCGTAGTAGCCGTACTCGACGAACGTCGCGCTCGCGAGCTTGGGCGCCGCGTTCTGCACGGCGGCGAGAACCGCGCTGCGGTCCCACTGGTTGTCGCAACCGTCGCTCATGAAGAAGAGCGAGAACGGGTTCTTGTTCTTCTTGCTGACGCGAGCGACGAGGGCTTGAACCTCGGTGAGTGGCTCGACGAAGCCGGTCATCCCGACCGGCCGGAGCCAGCGATCGATTGCCTTGTTGACCTCGTTCAGATCGTTGAGCGTCGCGACCGGCTCGGCTTCGAGCAACGCGCCGAACTGCCCGCGCCCGGAGAACCAGATCAGCGAGAACGTGTCACCATCGGCGAGCAGCTTGGGTAGTCGGGTCTTGAGCTGCTCACGGATCTGCGGCAAGTCGCCGCTCATCGAGCCCGAGCAGTCGATCACCGCGAGGTGGTTGACATTGGCCTTGGCGGGCGGTGCCGGTGTCGACAGAGCAACGGGCTGACGAACGAGGTAGAGGTTGGGCGCAACCTCGTAGGACGTGACGGTGTAGGGCTTGGCGGTGTGCTTCGGCATGCGGGTTCTCCTTGGGTGGAAAACAACCCTACACGCCGGGGCTGACAGCCTCGTTTGCTATGGTTCGAGCATGCACAAGATCATGCTCATGCTGTGCCTAGTCGCGTGCACGCACGCCGACATCAACGAGGCGAGGAACGAGGCGAAGGAATTCGTCAAGCACTTCCCGAACGCGACCGGGGTGGAATGCAACGAGTCGGATTCCGACGGAGACGGCTACGTGTCGTGCACGATCTTCCGGGACGGAGATGATCCGTTGCCGATCGCGTGTGGCGCCGAGAACTGGTGCGTGTTCAACTGTGCTAGGGGCTGCAAGGTGCTCGGACTGCCAAGCAGCAACCGCAAGCGCAAACGTGCCGACTGAACAATCGCGAGTCGTCTAACGGCAAGACGACGGGTTTTGGCCCCGGAGATCGAGGTTCGATTCCTCGCTCGCGAGCTAGTGCTGCGTGTGGGCGTGAGCGCCGAGCAGTGCCGCGCCGAGTGCCACGATCCCGAGGCCGAGCGCGATCCAGCCGCCCTTGCCCGCGA
>JAKOVA010000164.1 GCA_029782335.1 Actinomycetes bacterium
GATGCGGCTCCAGAGCGTGCTCGGCGAGTATCTGTGACGGATCGGCGGTGTGGCGTAGCGCCCCCGCAACTCGAATCAGTCCGGGCTCGCCAGCCGGTCCCAACCAGCACTCCACGTCGCCGCCCGACGGATCGAGTTCGACGGCGATTGCGTCCATGATCGCTGCGGCACCGAGCGCCAGCGTCGTCACACCAGGTGACCCCTTCGCACTGACCAGCCCCAGCCGCATCGTCACTCCCCGAGGACCACGATCGTGACCCGACGGTCGGCGGCAGCGGCCGAGACACGTGCGGCATCTGCTCGGGCGACGACGACCTCGACGGGGCGGTCACCAGCCGACGACACCTCTCCGCCGATTCCGGCGATCCAGCCCTGAACCTCGGCGACCGTGCCGTTTGTGCCAGCGGCCGGCCGAACGACCACCGACACCTGCGCACCACGATTCATCCCCGTCGTCGGCGAGTCACCCGGCCCCACCAGAACACCAACGACCGCCTCGTCAGCAGCGACAAGCCGGTCACCAACGGGGAGCAGCTGACGGTCGACGAGCAGCGCGCCTGCGACGATGTCGGTAGAGGCCACTCGGCCGACCAGATCGTCGAGTCGTGATGCCGGAATCGACGAGACGTCCGTGTCCTCTGCGATCGTGACTACCTTGAGATCGCTCCGCTCGATCACATCGAACCGGGCGACGTCCGACGCGACAGCCAACACCTCGACTCGATCGTCGGCCGAGAGGTAGAGCGAGGCGAACAGCCAGCCACCCACCACTGCAGCGAGCACCCCTCCGCCGATGCGACCCCATCGCCGGCGCACCGGATCCTTCTTCTGGGCAGCCACGGTCGCCTGTCGCGCAGCACGGTTCGCCGAGTCCGGCGTCGCCGCTCCGTTGCGTCGAGTCATCGTCGTACTCATGGCGTCGCCCCACCTTCGATCACGGTCTGAACCTCGGCTACTGGTCGCGGCACGTCGGTCGAGCGCGTCACTGCGGCAAGCGATCCAGACGCGCCAGTCGTTGCTGTCCACGCGATCGACCACGAGACCGACGCCTGCCCCGGCCACGCCGATGGACGACCATTGGCTCCGGTACGGGTCGTGTAGGTCCACGTGCACGCGCCGGGTGAGCTCGCCTGCGATTCAGGCGTGCCTGCGTCCGCTGCGAAGCGCGTTCCGGCGCCGGCGCACTGGACCGTGGGCGCGCCTGGCTCGCCCGGCCGGAAGGCCAGTTGCGGTGTTGCGGTGACGGTCACGCAAAGCCCGCCTGCGCACTCGGTCTGCGTGACGACACCGGTCCAGTTGACGACTGTGACGAAGACCGGGACGCCGATGATCGACGCTGTGCCGGCAGGGGGCGACGACTCGACCACCGGTTGAGGCAGCTGGCCGATGAGGCGGCCACGGACTGTCTCAGCGAGCGCTCCAGGAGTTGGTGCGATGACCCACCGGAAGTTGAAGGTCGGCCGTCCGTCGGAGCATTCCCACGACTGCCAGAGGATCGGCACACCCTCTGGCGGTTCCTCGAGTCCGAAGTCGACGAAGATCGTCGGATCCTCCGGGAGCTCATCGTCGATCGTGACCCAGTAGCACTCGGGCGCCGGGCCTCCACCGGAGCCACCTGGAGTTCCGGGCGTCCCGGGCGTGGTGACGTCCCATTCCAGGCAGTAGCCCTGCGGATCACGCCGGATGCATTCCCCGGGCTCGGCCGCTTGGGCGCTCAAGGCTGAGGGGAAGGCAATGACCGCGGCAGCTGCGACGACAGCGATCCGCAGCGCGTTCACGGGGTGCCTCCCGGCCGAGGGCAATCGTCCGCTGGCACGCGGGTGAGGTCGCGCAGCAGCCACTGGTCGCCAACCCGCACGACGACGATCTCGCCCCCGTTCACCCCGCCTTGCGATTCGAGTGGGTTGCCTGACGCGTCAACGATCTGGATCGAGGATGTCGTGCACACCTTCGCGACCGCCTCGGACTCGCCCCGGAGCTCGACCGACTGCACGGTCGACTCGTACAGCACGCCGCGAGGCCCGGGCCGATAGAAGCGGCCCGCCGCAGCTTCGCCGGCCCAGAACTCGAGCGCTCCGGCAGCGAAGGCGCTGTCCGGAGGGAACAGCGCCACGTACCGCCGAACGAGCGCATTCTCGGGCGCCGACGCCACGTTTGGATCAGCGAGGATCTCCGCTACGACCGCGTCGTAGGAGTCGACGAGTTGCTCGACGAGCGGCTTGAGGGCCTCGTTAGTCAAGGCGGTGCTCGGCGGTGACGTCGTTGGCGCCGGGGATGTCGACGGGGCACTCGAAGTCGTCGGTGTCGTACTCGGCGCGGCCGTCGATGACGGGGCGGTCGTGGGCGCAACCGCCGTGGTGGTCGGCGCAGCCGAGTCGGTCGTCGAGCCGCCGCCGTCGTCGTCACCCGAACACGCACTCGCCAGCACACCGAGCGCCAACACGAATGCTACGAGTCGATCTCTCACCATGGGACCATCACCCCCACCACGAAGCCGAGCGCCAGGCCCGGCACGAACGGAATGGTCGGCTGCACGGGCGCGAGGTGCCGACGAGTCCCACGGGCGATCACGGCGGCAGCGCCGCCGATCACGCACGCCACGATGATCATGACTGCGCCCGCACGCCACGAGACGGCAGCGGCTGCGGCGAAGGCAATGACCGTGATCTTCACATCCCCGAATGCGATCGCGCCCGGCGACAAGAGCCACAGTGAGACGAGAAGGACCGCGACGAGCGCGGCACCGGCGAGTGCTCGAAGCGGTGGAGCCCAAGCGTCGTGCCACAAGGCTGCGCCGACCAGGGTGACTGCGGTCAGACTCGCAAGCACCCTCACGTGCGTCGCAGGCAGCGTGTGGGTGGTTGCATCTGTCGTCGCGAGGGCAGCAAGACCAGCGCCAGTGATGAGCGAGGTCAGGCTGGGTGCGTGGGGCCTGGCGTTCAGCGCGAGGATCGCGATGATCGCGGCCGCGGCGGCCGGGGCCCATGAGGCGCGGCGGTCGAGTCGCCGGCGGGCCGGGACGGTCAGTGCTTGGCCAGGTCCCATCTCTGGCCCCAGCGGAACTGGACGTATCGGCGCGCCCGAGCGGCGCGCCGGGCGGAGGTGTGTCGTCTGCACATCAGGGAACCCACCCCTGTCGGGTTCAACGCGCGACAACTTGGTCGGCGGACCCGGCTTCCGGACCGCGGCGGGCTGGTGAACGGTCCCCGCAGTCCGAGGACTGCACCCCGATCGAGTTGGCTGAGCATCGTCGCTCTTCCCCCATCCCGACCGCCGCAGGAGCGACAGCTGAGTGCAGATAGTACTGCTCAAAACTGCACCCGCAATAAAATCTCTGAACAGGTAGTTCTTGGTTTTCGACGGCTTCGCCTATGGTGGTCCGGATGACCTACGCCGCAGATGGGCAGCGGCGACGGGGTCGCCCGCCGCGTCTCAGCCGCGACCAGCTCGTCGATGCTGCCTGCGAACTCGGAATCGAGAACCTCACCATGGCAGCCGTGGCGGAGCGCCTCGGCGTCACGCACCAGTCCCTCTACGGTTGGGTGCAGGATCGCGATGAGTTGATCGACCTGGTGTCGGACCGCCTCATTCGACAGATCGAGATCCTCCCGCCAACGGACGCAGGGGACTGGCGCGACTCACTTCGCTCCTACGCCAACGGCCTTCGCCGCCTCTCCGAAGACACGCCAGGCTTTGCCGCCGCAGGCCTCGGCCGCTTCCGGGTCACTCCGGGCTACATCGATGTCAACCGCGAGGTGGTTGGCGTTCTCGAACATGTCGGTTTCGAGCCGGTGATGGCGCAGCGGATCTACAACACGTTGAACACTGTTCTCCTCGGCTGGCTCGCTCGCGAGGAGGCGCTCTGCGAACTTCGTGGGTTGGCCGACCCTGACGTGTGGGAGGCACCGACCGTTGAACTGCGGTCCCCGTCCGACGAGCGATTTCAGTTCTTGGTCCATGCCTTCCTGGCCGGGCTTCCCGACCCGCCGGACCGCGTGCAACTCCCCCCGGACCCGGAGCTTCCGATCGACTTGCGGTCCTCACCGGGCGCCGCCGACGCCCTGGTGCATGAACTCCTCTGAAGACCCGACGCCGCTCTCGTCATCGAACGGTCCACCAGGCGCCGCCGTCGGACATCTTGTTGGCCCGTAGGCCCGGGGCTGTCACACCCTTGCCCTACCATGGGCTCAGTGGGACGTCGCGGGCGAGAGTCGGGTCGAAGCGTCGGCCCCACCACCCACGCCCATGACCGAGCTGAACGACCTCAAAACTGGATCGAGAGTGCGGGGGTTGGTGGCCGCCGCCGATGTGACGATCATTGCGGTCGAACCGCACGGGGATGGGATCGTCAATGTCGTCTACCGGGGTGACGACGGTCAGATTTCTGATCGCCTGCTGACGGCCGAACAGGCTGCAGGCGTCTCAATTGCCTCGGGCCGGCGCTGGACGTTCGATGCGGACGGAGCGTCGTTCAAGCTCGCGTCGGAGGCTCGACGCATCGAGTTGGCGCACCTGTTCGATCCGTTCGCTGCGGTGGGTTCGTCGACGATCCAGCCTCTGCCGCATCAGATCGATGCGGTGTACGGCCGTCTCTTGCCACTGCAGCCGCTGCGGTTCCTGCTGGCGGATGACCCTGGTGCCGGCAAGACGATCATGTCGGGGCTGTACATCCGCGAGCTGATGCTGCGCGGCGACCTCGAGCGCTGCCTGGTGATCGCTCCGGGGAGTCTGGTCGAGCAGTGGCAGGAGGAGCTGTTCGACAAGTTCGATCTTCGGTTCGACATCATGAGCCGGGACATGGTCGAGGCCGCTCGTACCGGTAACCCGTTCCAGGAGCGCAATCTGCTGATCGCTCGGCTCGATCAGTTGTCCCGGAGTGAGGAGCTGCAGGCGAAGCTGGCGGTCACCGACTGGGATCTCGTCATCTGCGACGAGGCCCACAAGATGTCGGCCCGCCTGTACGGCGACGAGATCAACCGCACACTGCGGTTCCAGCTCGGAGAGCTCGTACGCGACCGTGCCCGGAACCTGCTGCTGCTCACCGCAACCCCACACAACGGCAGCAACGACGACTTCCTTCTCTTCCTCTCCTTGCTCGACCCTGACCGCTTCGCCGGCCGGCTCCGCCGATCGAAGCACCTGCCCGACGTCTCCGATGTGATGCGTCGCCTCGTGAAGGAGAACCTGCTCACGTTCGACGGGAAGCGGTTGTTCCGCGAGCGCCGGGCGACGACGGTCAACTACGACCTCAGCCCAGACGAGCAACGCCTCTACGAAGCGGTCAGCTCCTACGTCCAAGACGGGATGGGGCGCGCTCAGGCGATCGAGCAGGGCGGTGACCGTCGCCGAGGCCTGGCGATCGGGTTCGCGCTCGCTGCGTTGCAGCGCCGTCTCGCATCGTCGCCGGAGGCGATCTTCCAGTCGCTGCGGCGACGCAAGGAGAAGCTCACCGCACAGCTTCTGCAAGCCGAGAAGGCAGGCAAGCTCGCCGACGCCCGCAGGCTCGACGGCCGGCTCGCCGACCCAGACGGCTTCGACAGCGACGACTTCGCCGACGACGAGTTCGAGCGCCTCGAGGACGAAGCGATCGAGAACGTGATGAGCGCAGAGTCGCTCGTCGAGCTCGAACGCGAGATCACCGAGCTCCGGCTACTGGAGCTGCTGGCGTCGGAGGTGCGTGCTTCAGGGCAGGATCGCAAGTGGGTCGAGCTGCGCAACATCTTGCAGTCCGATGAGTTCAACCAGCCCGGCGAACCTCGCAAGCTCATCGTGTTCACCGAGCACCGTGACACCCTCAACTACCTCGAGGGCAAGATCCGCACGCTGCTCGGTCGACCCGAAGCGGTCGTGTCGATCCACGGTGGCGTGCGTCGCGAGGACCGCCGTCGGATCCAGGACGCGTTCCGAAACGACCCTGCCGTCAAGGTGCTCGTGGCGACAGACGCTGCGGGCGAGGGCGTGAACTTGCAGCGGGCGAACCTGATGGTCAACTACGACCTGCCGTGGAATCCGAACCGGATCGAGCAGCGCTTCGGGCGCATCCATCGCATCGGCCAGGAGCAGGTCTGCCACCTGTGGAACCTCGTTGCCCACGGCACCCGCGAAGGCATGGTGTTCCAACGCCTGTTCGCGAAGATCGAGCAGCAGCGCGCCGTGTACGGCGACCAGATCTACGACGTCCTCGGCGACTCCGAGATCAACCGATCCCTGCAGGACCTGCTGATCGAGGCGATCCGCTACGGCAAGGACCCAGCCGTCCTCGCACGAGTCGACGAAGTCATCGACGCTCACATCGGCAATCGACTCAAGACCGTCCTCGACGAACGCGCACTTGCGTCGAACGTGCTCGACCCCGGAAGCATCAGCGAGATCCGCCACCGCATGGAGGAAGCACTCGCCCGCAAGCTGCAGCCCGGCTTCATCCAAGCGTTCTTCGCAGCAGCGCTCGACGATGTCGGCGGACGCATCGCGCCTCGTGAGGCCGGCAGGTTCGAGATCACCCGGGTGCCCGCAACCGTCAGATCACGGGACCGAGAGGTGTCAGCCGGAGGCCCGCTCCACAGCGCCTACGAACGCGTCACCTTCGACAAGGACCGAGTCAGCATCGACACCGCCGGCCGGGGCGGTCTGCGCGCCGAGCTGATCACACCCGGCCACCCGCTGCTCAAGGCACTCATCGCCACGACCCTCGAACGCCACGGCTCCACGCTGTCGACCGGCACGACGTTCATCGACCCGACCGACGACGGCGACACGCCACGAATCCTGATCTACCTCGAACACACCATCACCGACGGCCGCCTCGACCACGGCATGCGCACCGTCGTGTCACGCCGCTTCCAGTACGTCGAGATCACCGCAGACGGCGACATCAACGATCCCGGCGCCGAGCCCTACCTCGGATACGAACCGCTCGACGACCGCACCCGCGAGTTGCTCGCGAACGTCGACACCCACTGGGCCGACGACGGCGTCGACCAGACCGCACGCAGCTGGGCAACCGCGAACCTCGCCTCGCCACACTTCGCAGAGATCGCCGACGTCACCAAGGCACGCATCGAACGAACCCGACGTGCCGTCGAGGAACGCCTCAACAGCGAGATCCGCCACTGGGACCTACGTGCGCACGAACTCAAGGAGCAGGAACTCCACGGCAAGAAGCCCCGCCTCAACTCCGGGCGCGCACGTCAACGTGCCGATGACCTCGAGGCACGCAAGACCCGCCGCCTTCGGGAACTCGAAGTCGAGTCAGACCTCGTCAACCACGCACCCACCGTCGTCGCAGCAGCGCTGGTCATCCCGCAAGGCCTCGTCGATCGCCTCGCAGGCGCGCTGCCCGCTGAGATGGATCAAGAGGTGGCGCGGGAGACCGATCGCCGAGCCGTCGCCGCAGTGATGGCCACCGAGCGAGCCCTGGGGCGCATCCCCGTCGAGCAAGCCCACAACAACCCCGGGTTTGACATCCTCTCCGAGGACCCGCGCTCCGGCGTCGTGTACCAGATCGAGGTCAAGGGCCACCGACCTGACACGCCCGAGATCAAGGTCAGAGGTCCCCAGGTCCGACAGGCGAAGCAGAACCCCGAACGGTTCCGCCTCGCCGTCGTACGCGTTCCCCACGAGCCGGAGGGTCGCCCAGCTGTCAGCTACTTCATCCGACCGTTCGACACCTACGAGCTGCACTTCGCCCAGGCGTACGTGCCGCTCAACATTGCCGACCTCATGCCATACGCCGTGGAGCCCCAGTGACCTACAAGAAGAAGCTCATCGAGGTCGCCCTGCCTCTTGCAACCATCAACGCGGAGGCTGCACGGGAGAAGTCCATCCGTCACGGGCACCCCTCCACCCTGCATCTTTGGTGGGCGCGGCGACCGCTCGCTGCTGCCCGTGCCGTGTTGTGGGCATCGCTAGTCGATGACCCATCTGCGCACCCTGACCGGTTCCCTACTAACGAGGATCAACAGCGCGAGCGTGAGCGCCTCTTCGACATCCTTGAACGCCTCGTGCCATGGGAGGCATCGAACGACGAGCGCATCCTCGAAGAGGCACGAGCGGAGATTCGAAAGTCTTGCGATGGCGACCTGCCGAACGTGCTCGACCCGTTCGGTGGGGGCGGTGCGATCCCGCTCGAATCACTCCGGCTGGGCTTGCCCACCTACACCGGTGACTTGAACCCCGTCGCCGTGCTCATCCATCGGGCGATGCTCGAGATTCCTGCCCGCTTCGCCGACCAGCCGCCAGTCAACCCGCGCGCCCTCTCCGGACAGCACGTGTGGGAAGGCAACCGTGGCCTCGCTGCCGATGTGCAGGCGTATGGCGAGTGGATGCGTGATGAAGCCTTCAAGCGGATCGGCCGCTGCTACCCAAACGCCGTCCTTCCCGATGGCAGCGAAGCCACACCCATTGCTTGGATTTGGGCCCGCACCGTCAAGTCCCCAGACCCGTCCTGGCCCGGCCAGGTCCCCCTGGTGCGCTCTTGGGTCCTGGCCTCCAAGCCTGGAAAACCTGTCGTGTGGGTCGAGCCTGTGGTCGACCACGACGCCAAGACCATCCGCTACCAGATCCGCGAAGGTGGAACTCCACCCGACGGCAATGTGAACCGTCAGGGGGCAACGTGTATTGCGACGGGCGCATCGATGCCGTTCAACTACGTCCGGGCGGAGGCGCAGGCGGGGCGCATGGGCCAAGCGCTGATGGCCATCGTGGCTGAGGGGCCGCGGGTGCGTGTGTACACCCAGCCGACGCCTGCGGCGGCCGAGGCTGCGAACGTCCCGCCCTCCGACGGGCCAGCGGGTTCGATCTTTGACTGGCCGGGTCGCATGAACGTCGTCCGCTACGGGCTAGACGAGTGGTCGAAGCTGTTCACACCGAGGCAGTTGTTGGCGTTGACGACGTTCTCGGATCTGCTGGCCGGGGTTCGACAGCAAGTGCTGGGCGATGCCTCGTCAACCGGCATCGCCGATGATGCGGTCCCGCTTCGGTCCGGCGGCGCGGCGGCCACCGCTCGTGCTGATGCCATCGTCACCTACCTCGCGTTCGCGATCGACAAGTGCGCCGACTACTGGTCGAGTATCTGCAGCTGGCACAACACGGGGGAGAAGATTCGAAACACGTTTGGTCGTCAGGCGATTCCGATGACGTGGGATTTCGCAGAGACCAATCCCTTCTCCGAGTCAACTGGGAACTGGATGGCGATGGTCGAGTGGGTCGTCAAGGCCGCTCAAGCACTTCCCGTTGGCCGGTCAGGGTCGACGGCCCAACGCGACGCCCGAGCGCGAGTCGCAGAGCTGGCGGGGTCCGTCGTCTCGACCGATCCGCCCTACTACGACAACATCTCGTACGCCGATCTGTCGGACTTCTTCTTCGTGTGGCTTCGCCGCAACCTCTCCGAGGTCTGGCCGGACGAGTGCGCGACGCTGCTAACGCCGAAGGCCGACGAGTTGATCGCGAACCAGTACCGGGCGGGGTCGAAGAAGAAGGCGTACGAGCACTTTGAGTCGGGGATGCAGGAGGTGTTCGCTGCTGCCGCTGCGAACGCGGACCCAAGATTCCCGGCGAGCATCTTCTATGCGTTCAAGGCGACCGAGTCTGTTGACGGTGACGTCACTTCGACCGGTTGGGAGACCTTTCTTGCCGGTCTCCTTGAGGCGGGCTACGCGATCACGGCTACGTGGCCGATGCGCACCGAGATGGGAGCTCGGATGATCGCGTCGGGTACGAATGCGCTCGCGTCGTCGATTGTATTGGCTTGTCGGCCTCGCGAGATCTCGGCGCCGATGGCGACGCGCGGAGAGTTCGTGGCGGCGTTGCGCCGAGAGTTGGGGCCGGCAGTGCGTGTGTTGCAGTTGGAGAACATTGCGCCTGTGGACTTGGCCCAGTCGGCGATGGGACCGGGCATCGCGATCTTCTCTCGCTATGCGAAGGTCGTCGAGGCCGACGGCTCGCCGATGCGGGTCCGGGCGGCGTTGGCGTTGATCAACGAGGCGCTGGCGGAAGTGCTGAGCGGTGAGGAGTCGGAGTTTGACGCCGATACGCGGTTCGCACTGACGTGGTTCGAGCAGTACGGACACAACCCCGGCCCGTTCGGTGATGCCGACTTGTTGGCCCGAGCGAAGGACACCACGGTTGCGGGCGTCGAGCGCGCTGGGATCGTGGCGAGTCGTGACGGAAGAGTCCGGTTGGTCGAGCGCAAGGAGCTACCGGGTAGCTGGGATCCGGCGACCGACACCCGCTTGACGGTGTGGGAGACCACGCAGCATCTCATCCGGGCTTTGGACGCTTCGGAGACTGACGCCGCCGCACTGCTTGCTCGTATGGGGATGGGTGTCGGCGAGCGTGCGCGCCAGCTGGCGTATCTCTTGTTCGTGTTGTGTGACCGAAAGAAGTGGGCTGATGACGCGGGTGCATACAACATGCTGGTGACGGCGTGGCCAGAGATCAGCCGACTGGCTGCAGCGGGACCCGCTGCTGAGGCACCCGGGAGCTTGTTCTAGATGTCGCGTCTGCCGATGAAGAAGTCGATCAACCGATGGGGGGATGAGTCGGCATGGTGATGCCACACAACGAACGAGTGGGGCGTGCCCTCGATGCCGTGCGAGATGGGATTCAACCGGTCTGTGAGGCCGCATGGAGAGCCGCCTACGGCGACGGCTGGATGGACGAGGTGCACGGACGGGATAGGGGCGTAGCCGGTAAGGCTGATCCGAGCGATCTGATCTTTCTGTTGAAGGGGATGCAGAACACGTGGCAGGAGGTGTGGCGCCAGCGCCTCGGGCAGAGTGAGCGCGCGTACACGAGCGAGTTGCGTGACTTCCGAAACACGTGGGCTCACCAGGGACAGTTCTCCACCGATGACACGTACCGGATGCTCGACACCGCTGAGCGGCTGCTGTCGGCGTTCAGCGCCGCAGAACAGCTGAGGATCGTCCAGGCGCTCAAGAAGGACCTGCAGCGGCAACTGTTTGATGAGCAGGCTCGCAGTGAGCGTCGCAAGACAGCGGCCAAGCCGACGGAGGGTGAGCCGCTCAAGGGGCTGACGCCGTGGCGAGAGATCATCACTCCTCACGCGGACGTGGCGAGCGGGCGCTTCGAACAGGCGGAGTTCGCCGCTGACCTGTTTCAGGTTGCTACGGGGAACGCCGACGAGGAGTACCAGGATCCGGTCGCGTTCTTCCGACGCACGTACCTCACCAACGGACTTCGCGAGTTGCTGACTGGGGCCGCCCGTCGCCTCAGTGGCAATGGTGGCGACCCGGTCATCGACCTGCAGACCAACTTCGGTGGTGGCAAGACGCACTCGATGATTGCGCTGTACCACCTTGCGTCGGGCAAGAAGGCGGCGGATCTTCCGGGCATCGGTGAGCTCTTCGCTGAGGAGAGCCTTGCGCTCCCAGACAAGGTGGCGCGAGCGGTCGTGGTCGGTCAGTGGATCTCGCCGGCCTCCCCGACGGTGAAGTCGGACGGCACTCAGGTCCACACGATCTGGGGTGAGATCGCCTACCAGCTGGCTGGCGTGGAGGGCTACAAGCTCGTTGAGGCCGAGGACCTGTCAGGGTCGAACCCGGGCAAGAAGTTGATCGACCTGTTCCGGCTGGCCGGGCCCTCGATCGTGCTGATCGACGAATGGGTCGCGTATGCCCGTCAGCTCCCGGCGCGGGAGAGCGAGCCAGCGCTCGTCGGCGGGCACTTCGACACCCAGTTCACCTTCGCGCAGGCACTCACCGAGGCAGCGGCCGCGGTCCCGAACGTTGTCGTGCTTGTGTCGATCCCGGCGAGCGACATCGAGGTCGGAGGCGATAAGGGCCAAGACGCACTGGCGCGTCTCCGCAACGTCGTCCGGCGAAAGTCGGCTCAGTGGAAGCCGGCCGAGGACGACGAGAGCTTCGAGATCGTCCGCCGCCGGCTGTTCGAACCGATGAGCCCGGATAAGGCCCGCGTGCGCGACGGAGTCATCAAGGCGTTCTGCGACTTCTACCGCGAGAAGACGGCGGACTTCCCGAGCGAGGTGCGCGAGGCCGAGTACCGCCGGCGTATGGAGCTTTCGTACCCGATCCACCCCGAGCTCTTTGACCGGCTCTACAAGGACTGGTCGACCCTCGATCGATTCCAGCGCACCCGCGGTGTCCTGCGGCTGATGGCCACGGTGATCTCGGTGCTCTGGCAGCGCGGCGACCAGAACCTGCTGATCATGCCGGGCACGATCCCGATGGACGACGCTCGGGTCAACTCCGAGCTCACCAAGTACCTCGACGACGGGTGGGACCCTGTCATCCGAAGCGATGTCGACGGCCCCAACGCGCTGCCGCTCCGTCTCGACCAGGACAACCGCAACCTGGGCCGCTACTCCGCAACACGGCGCGTCGCCCGAGCCGTCTACCTCGCATCCGCCCCACGTGAGGAAGCCCGCCGGGGTATCGACATCAAGCTGATCACGCTCGGCGTCGCGCAACCGGGCGAGGCCCCGGGCACCTTCGCCGACGCCCTGCGCCGCCTCTCGGGCGATGCCACGTATCTCTACGTTGACGGCGCCCAGTACTGGTACTCGCTGCGTGCGAACATCACCCGACTCGCCGCCGACCGCGCCAACTCCAACGTCACCGACGACAACGCCGACGACGAGATCAAGCGCCGCCTCCAAGCAGCGCGGGCATCGGGCCCCTTCGCTGCCGTCCACGCCTTCCCCGACGGGCCTGGCGACGTCACCGACGACGACGACGGCGTCCACCTCGTGCTGCTGCCGACGACGCAGCATCACGTGCCGAACGTCGACCAGTCGCCGGCCATCACGATGGCCGATCAGATCCTCGGTCAGCGCAACGCCGGACCGCGACTGAACCGCAACCTGCTCGTCTTCTGCGCAGCATCCGAAGCTCGCCTCGCCGAGCTCCGGACTGCGGCCCGGCAGCACCTCGCGTGGAAGTCGATCCTGGAGGACAACCAGCATGAGAAGCTCGAACTCACCAAGGGCGACGAAGCGCAGGCGAAGTCGAAGATCAACGAGACCGACGAGACCGTGACGCAACGCGTCGCGGAGACGTACGTGCACGTTCTCGTACCCGAGCAGACTGCCGGAACACGCGAGATCCGTTGGCATCAGACCAAGCCGACCGGCGTTGGCAGCCTTGCCGAACGGATCGCCCGGAAGCTGGAGAGCGAAGAGCGCCTCATCACCAGCTACGGCGGAACCCGCGTGCGTATGGACCTCGACCGCATCCCGCTGTGGACCGACCGGGGCGACATCACCGTCGAAGCACTCTGGAAGGCCTACTGCCAGTTCCCGTACCTTCCCCGGCTCGCGTCTTTCGAGGTACTGGCAGGCGCCATCAGCAACGGCGTGTCCAAGCTCGACTGGCAGAGCGAGACGTTCGCCTACGCCGACGGTCACGATGGGAACCGATGGGCCGGGCTCGTGTACGCGCAACACGTGTCGGCCCGACCCGGCGGCATCCTCGTTCGCCCGGACGTTGCATCGCAGCAGATCAACGAGGAATCCAAGAAGGTCGAGCCCGCCGAAGGCGATGACGCCGCCGTCGAAGGCGGCGCTGCAACCGGTGGAGGAGCTCCGGGTTCGACCTCCGGTTCGGGAGCCACGTCGAAGGTCGTGGCGCATCCGACCTCGTTCTACGGCCAGTTCTCGCTCGACTCCGTACGAGCGATCCGTCAGCTCGAGGACATCCTCCGCAACGTCGTCGAGCACCTGAGCAGCGCCGACGGATCGTCCGTCGAGCTCACCTTGGAGATCAACGCGAAGTCGGCTGGTTTCGACGACCGAACGCGCCGCGTCGTCAGCGAGAACGCGAACCAGCTCGGCGCCAAGGGCCAGGAGTTCGAATAGTGCCGGCCGGACATGGTGCAGCAGGTAGTGCCCTTGGCTACTACTACCAGGCGACGTGGGCGCTGCTAGAGCTGCTGCGACGCGGCCCGGATATGCCGGATGCACGGATTTCGATCGAGCTCTACGACGACGTCGCCTGGGATGCGGCTGGCACGGCGATGGAACGCCTCCAGCTCAAGCATCACCTCAACACAGCGGCTTCGATTACGGACAAGGGTGCTGACCTGTGGCGAACCATCGGGGTATGGATGGACGAAGCATCGCCTGGCGACCCCACCGGTGAGCTGCTCGCGCTGGTGACGACGGCCGCTGCTCCGGCGGACAGCGGGGTCTACCGGTTGCGGCCACCTACCCGGGATGCGTCCGAGGCCCAGCGACTGATAGAGAAGGCAGCGCAAGAGTCCGCGGCTCAGGATTCGGCGGAGAATCGTGCCCGGTTCCTCGGTCTCTCGGAGACGGATCGACAAACCTTCATCTCGCGCATGCACGTCCTGGACGGTCAGCCGCATGCGGTGGACATTGACGAGTCTGTTCGCAAACAACTCATGTGGGCAATGCCTCGCGGTCGAGACGACCTGTTCATGGAAATGCTCTGGGGCTGGTGGAGTGGCGAAGTGCTCGCCGCCCTGTCGGGCAGACGCGGGTCGATCGGCGTGGGCGAGGTCCAGGATCGCATCGCAGAGATCAGGGACCAGTTCGCAGAGGATCGGCTTCCTACTCTGCTGAACCTCTCAGACATCGACCGCGACGAGCTCGCTCAGCTGCTTGGTAATCGGACGTTCGTTGCCCAGCTGCGTCTCATCGACTGGCCCGAGAACAACCTCCAACGGGCGCTGATCGACTACCAGCGAGCCGTCGTTCACAGCACGCGATGGGTCGAGGATGATCTCATCGGCCTTCCCGACCTGTTGAACTTCGGTCTTGAGCTCATCGAGGAGTGGAAGAGCGAGTATGAGTTCATGCAGCATGAGATTGCCGAGCACGCAACCGAGCAAGAGCTGAAGGCGGCCGGCGTCGCGCTTCTTCGCCGTCTCTTGGAGTCGAACCAGCACAAGGTGCGGCCGCGATACGACGAACCATTCTTCGCCCGCGGCAAGCGCCATGAGCTTGCAGACCAGCTGCTCGTCGGCTGGCACCCGAACTACGAAGCGGCCTTGGGAATCGAGGTCTCCCCGTGACGCTCGACGATGGGACACAGGAGCCGGTGCGGCGGCGACCCGAGGGCTGGTCAGCTCGCTCGCCAGTGCCAGCCGCGATGCTCAACCCTTGCCTGATGGCGCTGGTGATCGGCCGTGCAGCGTCGGGTTATCGACGCGAGTCAAGCGAGGCAATGCCGCTCGCCCTAAGTTTCATCGTGGCTCCACTCGTCCTACACAGAGGAACTCGCGAAGCGCTGCCGACTCGGATCACCTCGCATGTGGCTACGTGGATCTCGCGGCAGCCATCGATTCGTGCGGGCTTCCCGAGTCGCGCCGCGGCGCTCGTTCAGCCCGTCAGGGAAGGAATCAGATTCGGAGTTCGCGAAGGAATACTCGTAGTCGACGGCGGTGGGTTGGATAACCGGGGGCCCTCGCGAACAACGGACGAGCCTGCCTTGTCTGAACTTCTCGGCCGTTCGACTTTCGTCGGCCGCTGGATGACGAAGGTCGACCGTCCGTCGACGGTCTTCACGCTCTTCGGGGTCACGGTCTAGCTATGCAGCTCATCTCGCTGGCGGTGTACAACCGCGACGGTGCTCGACGTGATGTGGAGTTCAACCCAGGTCGCCTGAACATCGTTACCGGCGAGTCGAAGACCGGCAAGAGCGCGCTCCTGGATATGGTCGAGTACTGCCTGGGCCGGGACACCATCATGATGCCCGTCGGCCCCATCACCTCGACGGTCGTCTGGTATGCGGCGCTGTTCCAACTACCGGACGGAGCCCGCGCGTTCGTCGCCCGCCCCGCACCGCGTGAAGGGGCAGCCTCAACCCAACAAGCCATGCTCGAGTTCGGTGCTGACCTTGAGCTGCTCCCCTTCGAGCGTCTCACGGTGAACAGTGACACCCGTGCACTTCGCGAGCAGATCGGACGACATCTCGGCATCGAGGAGAACCTCACCGACCCGGGAGAGTTCTCCGCTCGATCTGCGCTGGAAGCGAATCTGGGTCATGCCGCGCTGTTGTCGCTGCAAGGGCAGGTCGAGATCGCGAACCGTAACCAGCTCTTCCATCGCCAAAGCGAACCGGGCATCGAACAGGCCATCAAGGACACGCTCCCGTACTTCCTCGGAGCGGTTCCACGCGACCAGGCGCTGAAGCGTCAGCAGCTCCGCGAGGCCAGACGGGAGCTGCAACGAATCCGAGGTCGCATCGAAGCAGCCGAGGCAGCGGCGCGCTCGGCCGAAGGCGAGATTCGCGCATTGCTCGCAGAGGCGATCGCAGTGGGACTCGTCGACCCACTCCCTCCGGAGCCCGACCGGGCTTTGATCCTGACGACCCTTGAGGTTGCAGCCCTCCAGCCGGCCACGTCGACTGAAGGTGCCGGCGTGCCGGATGGCGACGGCCGCCTCGATCTGCAACGACAGCGACAGGACCTTCGAGACGAGTTGCACGCCGTAGTCGCTGAGAGACGGTTGCTTCTTGAGGCCGAGGTCGGAGAGCGCAGCTACCGAGGGGCCGTGGCGACGCAGTCGGCGAGATTGAGCTCGTTGGAGCTACTGCCGCCCGACCGAGGTGACGGTGGCAACTCCTCGACTCATTGCCCGCTCTGCGCGTCAGAACTCACTGAGCCGGATGCAACCGTCGAGCAACTGGGGGATGCACTCGCAACTCTCCGGCTTCAGTTGGAAGGGATCTCCGCCGCGCAGCCGGCTCGTCGATCCGCCCTCGCGACGCTCGACGAACGAGCGGCTGTTCTGCGCGAGGAGCTCCGTGTTGTCGAGACGGCGCTTCGAGCACTGGTGGAAGGTGACCGAGCTGTCGACTCCTCTGAGCGCGACGAGCGACGCGAGTTCACGCGTGGGCGGATCAGCGCAATGCTGGGCGTGATCCGCCGCGTCGACGAGAACGAGATCGCTCGGTTGTCCCAGGAGGCGGCGATCGTCGGTGAGCGCGTTGATGCGTTGACCGCCGAACTCGACGATGACGAGATGGCGATGCAACTGGATTCGCGGTTGCTCGAGATCGGCCGTGACATGACGGATCTCGCACAGACACTCTCCCTCGAGCACACGGGTCCGATGCGCCTCGACCTCAGCAAGCTCACAGTCATAACCGAAACCGATCAGGGGCCAGCGCCGCTCTGGCGTGTCGGAAGCGCCGAGAACTGGATCGGGGCGCATCTGGTCGCCCACCTGGGCCTGCATCGCTACTTCGCGAGGCACGGGCGGCCAGTCCCTCGCTTCCTCATGCTGGATCAACCAACGCAGGCTTGGTACCCGTCTGATGTCGAGGAGTGGGACGGCGTACCGGTCGGCGACAGCGATCGAGAAGCGGTTCGAGCGATCTTTCGGCTACTCCTTGATGCCGTCGCCGATCTGGCGCCTCACTTCCAGGTCATCGTCTGCGACCACGCCAACCTGTCGGAAGATTGGTTCCAGGACTCGATCGTCCATAACTGGCGTGGCGGGGAGAAGCTGATCCCCGCCGAGTGGTACGAGTCGGGCGAATGACCGCGATGACGCAGTCGGAGTCCCACGAAGGTCCGCGACTCTCCTGTGACCAGCACCGGCTGCGATCGCCCGAACTCCTGGGTCCGGGTCAGGACTCGTTGTCACACCCCTCTACTACCGTTGGAGGTACGCCCGAGCGCACGATGGCCGGGTGCGGCCAACGCATCGGAGGGCTGAGATGAAGCTGATAAAGGCGCGAGTGCAGAACTACCGCAGCATCCGCGACACCGGCTGGTTCGACATTGAGGACGGTAAGACGATCCTCGTCGGCCCGAACGAGGCCGGCAAGACGGCAGTGCTTGAAGCTCTTCAGCGAATCCACCCGCCCGTCGGGGTGAGGGGATTCGATGCGTTACGCGACTACCCACGGAAGCTGTACAACGCCGACATCCAGTCTGGTCGGCTGGATCCGAGCCAGATCCCAGTGGTCTCAATGAAGTTCGCTCTGGAGGAGAGAGACAGGGAAGCCGTTCCTTCCGGGTTCGAGAATGCCGTGTACTGCCGCACCGTGTACCTCGGTAACAACCGGTCCTACTCGTTCGAGGGTGCTCCGCAGCCGGTGCTCTTTGACGAGTCGATCCGTAAGGACCTGCTCAGGTTGGCTGCCCATGTCGACAAGCAGTCGGCGAGCGACCGCGCTGAAGCGGACCCGTTGCCGAGTGGTGTGCTTGACGGGATCATCGGAAGCTGGGCGGTCGGGTCGACGTCGATCGCCGGGGATCATGCAAAGGCGCTACGCGCGTGGCTCGACGAGGTGGCGATTCACGTTGATGAGAGTGACGCCGCAATGGATGCCCGTCACACAGCGTTGCTTGAACTCGCTCGAATTCCAGTAGACCGTGACCTCGCCGCGAAGGCCCTTGGCGATCGGGTGCCGGTCTTCGTGTACTTCAACAACTACTTCCGAGTACGCCCGAATCTGCATCTGGACCACTTCGCTCGTCGCATCGAGCAGAGCCTCCTTGACGATGACCGCTACGACTTCGGCAACATGTGTCTTCTGAAGTTGCTTGGCTTCACGGCTCGAGAGCTGGCTGATCTCGGTAGCGCCGTTGCGCCTTCGGACGACCCCGCTGCGTTCGAGACGTACAGGAGTCAACTCGACGAGCGAAGCATCAAGCTCAATGCAGCGAGCGTGCGGCTCACGAGCGAGATCCGATCGGTGTGGAACCCTGACCCGAACCGCGTCGAGGCTGACACGTTGCGCGTTCTTGCGGATGGGCAGTACCTGAAGGTCGTCGTCGAGGATGACCTGGGGGTAGAGATCGAGCTCGATCAGCGATCCGAGGGGTTTCAGTGGCTGGTGTCCTTCTTCGTAGTCTTCTTCGCCGAGGCCGCAGACAATCACGCCAACGCGATCCTGCTGCTCGACGAGCCTGGCCTGAGCTTGCACGGTCTGAAGCAACGGGACTTCCGTGAGACGATCTCACGCCTAGCTGCGAACAACCAGACGATCTACACAACCCACTCACCGTTCCTCGTGGGCCCAGACGAGCTCGACCTGGTTCGGGTTGTCGAGATGACTGACAGGGACAGCGGGACCAAGGTGCACACCGATGTCGTCGCTGGTGATCCGGCTGCCCTTCTCCCTCTCCAGGAGGCGCTCGGCTATGACCTCGCGCAGAGCCTCTTCACGCAGCAGCGAAACCTTGTTCTCGAGGGCCTGACGGACTACTGGTACCTGGATGCGACCGCTCAGCTGCTTCGAGATGCAGGCCTTGCCGACCTCAACGACAAGGTGGCGCTCGTTCCCGCTGACGGAGCCGGCAAGGTCGTCTACTTCGCGACGATCCTTCATGCGAATCGACTCAAGGTTGCCGCTCTGCTGGACTCGGACCAAGCTGGGGACAACGCTGCCCAGCAGGACACGCTTGTTCACACCCTGGGGAACAAGAACATCCTTCGTACTGCCGATGTCTGTCCAGGGGCAGTCACGAGGCCGGAGATCGAGGATCTTCTCCGCTCTACCCTGGTCGACGTTGCGAAGAGCGAGCTTGGGTGGGACGTCCAGAGGACCGCGGCTGACCAGCCCAATCGGCCCGTGACGGACATTCTCGCGAGCGAGGTGAGTGACTTCTCGAAGTACCGGCTTGCCAAGGCCTATCTGCGGTGGACGCGCGATCACGTCGCGTCGGACCTCGCCGAGGAGGAGCGGAGCGCTTGGGTCGACCTGATCTCTCGAATCAACAGGGCGCTCAAGTGACCGCAGAGTTCCCGGCTGCACCGACGAGGGTTTCGCAGCGCGGGACGCTGGCCACCGAGCGTCGTAGTTTGAGCGGCGAGCCCAGCCGTCCTACAACACTTGTACAACACGACGGGAACCTACGCGCTCCCACGGGTGCACACGAGGGCTTGGAGCTGGAGTGCCGGCACCCCGCCTGAGCAGCGGTTCCGCATCCCAGAACCCCCTGGCGCCGACGACGCGCTCGTTACTCATAACCCGAAGGTCGCAGGTTCAAATCCTGCCCCCGCCACCAAGTAAAGAACCAGGTCAGAGGCCCTTTCGCTGATGCGGGAGGGCCTCTGAGATGTCTGGTTGCGTGGTTGCGTACAACACGTGTACAACGGAATTGCCCTTCGGGTCCGAACCCGAAGGTCAGTGAGTGCGGCATCGCACGTCTTCGGGGCTCGC
>JAKOVA010000180.1 GCA_029782335.1 Actinomycetes bacterium
ACCCTATGCCTGGACGCTGATCGATCGCGACCGCCGCGCGATCTACGACGTCCTTGCCGGTACCCGGCTCGCGCACGTCCGGCCGCCGCCGGCGATGCGCTCGATCGACGTCTGACCGCGCGCCCGCCGGGGCCTCAGGCCTTCACGCGGAGACCTTCACGCAGTCGACGTAATAGCGGTCGACACCGTTGTCGCGCTCGACGACGAGCCCGTGCACGTCGGTCTCGAAGCCGGGGAAGCGCGCATTGAAGTCGCGCGCGAACTTCAGGTACTCGACGATCGGGCGATTGAAGCGCTCGCCGGGAATCAGCAGCGGGATGCCCGGCGGGTAGGGCGTCACCAGCATCGTGGTGATCCGTCCCTCGAGCTCGTCGATCGGCACCCGGTCGACCCTGCGGTGCGCCAGGCACTCGAAGGCCTCCGACGGCTTCATCGCCGGCTGCATGCTCGACAGGTACATCTCGGTGGTGACCCGCGCGATGTCGTAGCGCCGGTACTGCTCGTGGATCTGCGAGGCCAGGTCGCGCAGCCCCACCCGCTCGTAGGCCGGATGCGCCTGGACGAACTCGGGCATCACGCGCCACAGCGGCTGGTTGGTGTCGTAGTCGCTCTTGAACTGCTGCAGCTCGGTGACCAGCGTGTTCCAGCGGCCCTTGGTGATGCCGATCGTGAACATCACGAAGAACGAGTAGAGACCGGTCTTCTCGACCACGACGCCGTGCTCGGCCAGGTACTTGGTGACGATCGAAGCCGGGATGCCCCAGGGCGCGAACTTGCCGTTGATGTCGAGGCCCGGCGTCACGATGGTGGCCTTGATCGGGTCGAGCATCGTGAAGTTGGTGACCAGCTTGCCGAACCCGTGCCACTTGTCGCTCGACTTCAGGAACCAGTTCTCGCGCTTGCCGATGCCGGTGTCGGCGAGGTCTTTCGGGCCCCAGACCTTGAACCACCAGTCTTCGCCGAACTCGTCGTCGACCTTGCGCATCGCGCGGCGGAACTCGAGCGACTCGAAGATGGATTCCTCGACCAGCGCGGTGCCGCCGGGCGGCTCCATCATCGCGGCCGCGACGTCGCACGAAGCGATGATCGCGTACTGCGGGCTGGTCGAGGTGTGCATCAGGAACGCCTCGTTGAAGCGGTGCCGGTCGAGGCGGTTGTTCTCGGAATCCTGCACCAGGATCTGCGAGGCCTGCGACAGCCCCGCCAGCAGCTTGTGCGTGGACTGCGTGGAGAAGATCATCGCTTCCGCGCTGCGTGGCCGGTTCGGGCCGATCGCGTGGAACTCGTGATAGAAGGGATGGAAGGTCGCGTGCGGCAGCCAGGCCTCGTCGAAGTGCAGGTTCTCGATGTAGTTGCCCAGCGTGCGCTTGATCGTCTCGACGTTGTAGACCACGCCGTCGTAGGTCGACTGCGTGATCGTCATCACGCGCGGGCGCGCGCTCTTGTCCTTGATGAGCGGGTTGGCGTCGATCTTGCGCTGGATGCTTGCCGGGTCGAACTCCTCGAGCGGAATCGGCCCGATGATGCCGAGGTGGTTGCGCGTGGGCTGCAGGAAGATCGGCACCGTGCCGGTCATCGTGATCGCGTGCAGGATCGACTTGTGGCAGTTGCGGTCGACCAGAACCACGTCGCCGTTGCCCACCGTCGAGTGCCAGACGATCTTGTTCGACGTCGAGGTGCCGTTGGTGACGAAGAACAGGTGGTCGACGTTGAAGATGCGCGCGGCGTTGCGCTCGGAGGCCGCCACCGGCCCGGTGTGGTCGAGCAGCTGGCCGAGCTCGTCGACCGCGTTGCAGACGTCGGCGCGCAGCATGTTCTCGCCGAAGAACTGGTGGAACATCTGCCC
>JAKOVA010000188.1 GCA_029782335.1 Actinomycetes bacterium
CCAGGCGGAGATCTACGCCATGTCCGGCAAGCTCGAGCACGCACGCGACACGATCCGCCGCGCCGACCCGCTCGTTCGACTCGGCGCGCCCTGGGCATTGGGCGATGCGTATCGCCTGACGGGAGACCTTCACCTGGCGCTCGGGGAAATGGACGAGGCGGAGCGCTGTTTCGAGCATGCCTACCGGCATGGATGGGATCCCTATCCGGGTTATGCGGAACTGCTCCACCTGCGCGGACGCGGTGAAGAAGCCATCCGTGGCCTCGAACGCGCCGCGACAATGAGCAACTGGGTGGCCGGGGAACGCAAGGCCCGCTACCTGGCCCACGCGGCGCAGATCGCCGCCATGCTCGGACAGCGCGAGAAGGCTCGGGCGCTGCTGCAGGATCTCGACACGGATTCCCGGGTGCCGGAATCGGGCGTGACGGCCGGGCAGGTCCTGCAGGCGCGCGCCGAACTGGACTGGCTGGACGGCAAGACGGAAGAAGCGCAGCGTCGGATGCATCGTGCGCGGGAGGTGCTGCAGCAGCAGGGCGCCGTGATCGAGGCCGCGCGGATTCGGCTGCGCCTGGCCGAACTGCTCGCGCGGCAAGGCGACCACGGCGCCGCTCGCATGGAGCTGAGCGCGGCCGAGAACGTGTTCCAGGCGGCCGGCGCCAGGGGATATCTCGACCGATGCCTTGCCGTGCGCGATGGCCTCGGCTCGTGACCACCGAATTGCCGAGTGTCGACATGCACACCGCGAGACCATACTTCCGCGAAGCCGGATCGGGCCCCGGTGTGGTCTGCATTCACTCGAACGCCAGCAGTTCGGCGCAGTGGCGTGGCCTGATGGATCTTCTCTCCCCGCGCTATCGAGTCCTCGCTCCCGACTCGTACGGGTCGGGGAAGAGCCCGGACTGGCATTCCGACCGCGAGATCGCGCTGCGGGACGAAGTCCACTTCATCGAGCCCATCCTGGCGATGGCCGGCGCGCCGTTGGCACTGGTGGGCCACTCGTACGGCGCGGCGGTAGCCTTGATCGCCGCCCTGGCCAATCCGGGCCGCGTCCGCGCGCTGGCCCTGTACGAGCCCACGCTGTTCTCCGTAGTCGACGCACGGTCGCCTCCGCCGAACGGCGTCGACGGAATCCGCAATGCCGTGTCGGCGGCCGCCGCCGCACTGGACGCCGGAGACCGGGATGCGGCTGCCGGACACTTCATCGACTTCTGGATGGGCCCCGGCAGCTGGGGCGCGACGCCCCCGCAGCGCAAGGTGGCCATTGCCGACTCGGTCGCCAATGTCCGGCGGTGGGCGCACGCGCTCTTCACGGAGGCGACGCCGGCGGGCGCCTTCGCCCGTCTGGACATCCCGGTCCTGTACATGTTTGGCAGCGAATCGCCCGAGTCGGCGCACGCGGTGGCCCGGATCCTGGTGCCTGCCTTGCCCCGCGTCCGGGTCGTCGAGTTCCCGGGTCTCGGGCACATGGCCCCGGTCACGCATCCCGAACCCATCAACGCAGAGATCGCCAGGTTCCTGAGCGAGGCCTGACCCGTCGTTGGGGGCGCGTCATGGCATGGCACTTGGCCCGCGAGGTGCCGTGCGTCATCATGTGCCAGGGAAGCCGGGCGCGATGCCCTCGCGCGCGGCTCGACCTGAACGCCAGACTGCACGGGAGGCACACCCGACATGGTTGAACCCGCACTGAGCACGGGCCAGATCGTCGTTCAGGTTTGCCTGTTCGTCGTCGCAGCCATCGCCATGTTCGGCGGGGCGCTCCAGATGTTCCTCGGCCAACCCGATACGTCTCCGAGACTGGACAACGTTCACCGGTTCATGGCCGGGGTGTACTTCTCGACCGGTCTCATCTCGCTCTGGGCCGCGCTCACG
>JAKOVA010000189.1 GCA_029782335.1 Actinomycetes bacterium
TTTAATCGTTGCGCCGCAATACGCTAAAATAGGGGGTTTTCGATCCCGCCCGACATCATCTCCAACAGGGAAGTCATGAGCGATTCACCCAAGCCACTGGACTCGTCCCGCCGGACCGCCATCGGCCTGACCTGTGCCGCGGGCGCCGTCGGCACCGTTGCGGTGGCCATCCCGTTCGTCAGCACGCTGGCGCCTTCCGAGAAGGCCAAGGCCGCAGGGGCCCCGGTCGAAGTCGACATCGCCGGCATGAAGCCGGGCGAGCTCAAGCGGGTCGAATGGCGCGGCAAGCCGGTCTGGGTGGTGCGTCGCACGCCGGAAATGCTCGAGTCGCTGAAGAAGACCGACGACAAGGTCGCCGATCCGAACTCGCTGCGCACCGCCTACCCCACGCCCGACTACGCGAAGAACGAATACCGGTCAATCAAGCCCGAGTACCTGGTCGTGGTCGGCATCTGCTCGCACCTGGGCTGCTCGCCGATCGACAAGTTCGAGGGCGGCGGCGATCCGTCCCTGCCGGCCGACTGGGCCGGCGGCTTCCTGTGCCCCTGCCACGGCTCCACGTTCGACCTGGCCGGCCGCGTCTTCAAGAACAAGCCGGCGCCCGACAACCTCGAGGTGCCGCCGCACATGTACCTGTCCGACACGCGTCTGCTGATCGGCGACGACAAGAAGGCCTGACGAGCGACAAGCGAAGTCTGCCCCCCGGCACCCGAGGCGGAGCCGGGGTCCAAGGATCAACCCCTCACTCGTGAAGCCTCGCGGGGAGCATAGAAGATGGCGCAGGAAAAAACGGTCGAAACCACTGGTCTGCTGGGCTGGATCGATACCCGCTTCCCGCTGACGAAGCTCTGGAAGGAGCACCTGTCCGAGTACTACGCGCCGAAGAACTTCAACTTCTGGTACTTCTTCGGGTCGCTGGCGATGCTGGTGCTGGTCATCCAGATCGTCACCGGCATCGTGCTGGTCATGCACTACAAGCCCGACGCGGCGCAGGCGTTCGCGTCGGTCGAGTACATCATGCGCGACGTGCCGTGGGGCTGGCTGATCCGCTACATGCACTCCACCGGCGCGTCGGCGTTCTTCATCGTCGTCTACCTGCACATGTTCCGTGGCCTGCTCTACGGCTCGTATCGCAAGCCGCGGGAGCTGGTCTGGATCTTCGGCTGCCTGATCTTCCTGTGCCTGATGGCCGAGGCGTTCATGGGCTACCTGCTGCCCTGGGGCCAGATGTCGTACTGGGGCGCGCAGGTGATCGTCAACCTGTTCTCGGCGATCCCGTTCATCGGTCCCGACCTCGCGATCTGGATCCGCGGCGACTACGTGGTCGGCGACGCGACGCTGAACCGCTTCTTCTCGTTCCACGTGATCGCCGTGCCGCTGGTGCTTCTCGGCCTCGTGGTCGCGCACATCATCGCGCTTCACGAAGTCGGCTCGAACAACCCCGACGGAATCGAGATCAAGGCGAAGAAGGACGCCCGCGGCATTCCACTCGACGGCATCCCGTTCCACCCGTACTACACCGTGCACGACATCCTCGGCGTTGCGGTGTTCCTGATCGCGTTCTCGGCGGTGCTGTTCTTCGCGCCGGAGTTCGGCGGCTACTTCCTCGAGTACAACAACTTCATCCCGGCCGACCCGCTGAAGACGCCGCCGCACATCGCGCCGGTGTGGTACTTCACGCCGTACTACTCGGTCCTGCGCGCGACGACCGAAGACTTCCTGATGTACTGGATGATCCCGTTCCTCGTGGCTTTCGCGCTGCTCATCCTCGCCAGCGCCCGCAGCGGCCTGTCGAAGGTCATCGGCGTCGCCGTCTGCGCAGCGCTGATCCTCGGCTTCTTCGTCATCGACGCGAAGTTCTGGGGTGTCGTCGCGATGGGCGCCTCGGTGATGATCCTGTTCGCCCTGCCCTGGATCGACCAGAGCCCCGCCCGCTCGATCCGCTATCGGCCGGCGCTGCACTGGTGGCTCTACGGCGTGTTCGTCGTCGTGTTCCTGGTGCTCGGCTACTTCGGCACGCTCGCGCCGTCGCCGGTCAACGCGCTGTTCGCGAAGATCGGCACGCTGATCTACTTCGCCTTCTTCCTGCTGATGCCTTGGTGGAGCAAGATGGGCAAGTTCAAGCCGGTGCCCGATCGGGTCACCTTCGCGGCGCACTGAGCGCAATCGAGGCACACGGAGCTGCATCGAACATGAAAAAACTCGTCAAGTCCCTCGCTGCGCTGGCGTCGGCGCTTGTGATCGGGAGCGCCTTCGCGTCCGAGGCCGGCTATCCGCTGGACCACTTCCCCACCGAGAAGCTCACGCAGCAGGCAGCGCTGCAGAACGGCGCGAAGCTGTTCGTCAACTACTGCCTGAACTGCCACAGCGCGTCGCTGATGCGCTACAACCGGCTGCACGACATCGGCCTGAACGACGACCAGATCAGGAAGAGCCTGCTGTTCACCGCCGGCAAGGTCGGTGACCCGATGTCGATCGCGATGCACGCCGCCGACGCCAAGGAGTGGTTCGGCGCGCTGCCGCCCGACCTCTCGGTGATCGCGCGCGCGCGGGCCTCGGGCGCCGGGTCGGGTTCCGACTGGCTCTATACCTACCTGCGCGCGTACTTCCGCGACTCCACCCGGCCGACCGGCTGGAACAACGTGCTGTTCGAGAACGTCGGCATGCCGCACGTGTTCTGGGAACTGCAGGGCGCGCGCGGCGCGACGCTCGAGGAGATCAGGGAAGTCGCCGACGAGGGCACCGGCAAGCCCGCCGGCTTCACGAAGACCGTCGTGACCTTCGACGCGAGCGGCGTGCGCACCGAGAAGTCCGAGAAGCTCGAAGGCCTGCACCACCACCCGTCGCGGCGCTGGACGCTCGCCACGCCCGCGGGCGGCAAGATGTCGCAGGCCGAATACGACGACAACGTCGCAGACCTGGTCGCCTACGTCACCTACATGTCGGACCCGACGGCGCAGACCCGCACGCGGCTGGGCGTCTGGGTGCTGTTGTTCCTCGGCGTGTTCACCGTCTTCGCCTGGATGCTGAACCGGGAATACTGGAAAGACGTCAAGTAACCGGGCGGCACCGACCCGATGCAGGGTGAGTCCGCCGACGGGCTCACCCTGATTTTTTTCATGCGTTATCCAGACTTATCAGGAGCTCGACCATGATGGTGCTGTATTCCGGCACGACCTGCCCGTTCTCGCAGCGCTGCCGTTTCGTGCTGTTCGAGAAGGGCATGGACTTCGAGATCCGCGACGTCGACCTCTACAACAAGCCCGAGGACATCTCGATCATGAACCCGTACGGCCAGGTGCCCATCCTGGTCGAGCGCGACCTGATCCTGTACGAGTCGAACATCATCAACGAGTACATCGACGAGCG
>JAKOVA010000254.1 GCA_029782335.1 Actinomycetes bacterium
GGCAACTCCTGCAAGACGATCTTCGACTGCACGGTGCCCTACAAGCTGAAGGAGCGCTTCGAACGCTCGAAGTTCCTCGAAGTGGATGTGAGCCGCTTCGTCCCCGGATTCGGCAAGCGGTGAGCAGGCGAGAGCGCATTTGCGGTAGCGGGCGAGGCATCGTCGGCGGCAAGCAGGCCCGCGACGACGACGTTCGTGTCGACGACGACTGCCGGGCGCTTCACGACTTGCGCCGCACCGCCCGAACCTGCTCCTGGGCAACGGCGAGCGCGTGTTCCTCGGTCAGCTTGCTGTGCGCTCGGGCGCGGCGCACCAGGTCGCGCGCGTCCTCGCGGGTCTTGATGCAGTAGAACTCCAGGCTTTCGTCGATCAGTTGGCCGATGGTCTTGTCGCGCTGCGCGGCAGCTTCCTTGAGCGCCCGGTAGCGGGCCTCGGAAAGGGTCATGGTCGAAGTGAACCACTATGTCCGGACGAACCAGGTACAAGACCGTCGTGATGCCGACGGTTGAGGAAGATCGGCCACTTCACAGCACCGCTTCGAGTCCCTTGCGCTCGATGAGATCGAGCAGCTTCGACGAAGGTCCGCCGGGCTTCTTGTCGCCGATCTCCCATTTGCGAACCGTGGAGACGCTGGTGTTGAGCACTGCCGCCAGAACCGACTGACTCAGGCGCAGGCTCTCCCGCAACTCGCGGATCCTTGCTGCGTCGTATTCGGGCACCGGCGACAGGCACAGCGCGTCGTACGCCTGCATCGTGCGCTTGTCGATGAAGCCCAGGCGATGCAGGTCGCTGGCGGTTTCATGAACGGCCTCGAGTATCCGGCTCTTCGGTTTCCGCTTGGTCACCACGGCATATCTCCTGCAAGGCCCCATCAGCGACCGCTTCATCGAGCTGCGTTGCGGTCCTGGCCAGCAGATCGGCAGCGAGTTCGCGCAGCGCTTCGAGCTCGTCGCTGCTCAGGTCCGAGCGCTCGTTCTTGCCGAATCCGAACAGGAAGAACCAGCGATAGACCTTGTCGGTAGCCACGAGCGTCCTGCCCCCGCCCCGCTTGCCGCGCCCGGTCAGCTGGATCCGCTTCTTGACGAGACCGCCCCCGAGGTCGGCATCGATCAGGCCGCTGGCCATCTCTTGCAGCGCGCGACACAGCGCACGATCCGACAGGCCTGATTTTCGGGCCCATCGACCAAAGAAGCGGGTCTTGAAGACTCTCCTCATCGGGCCGGGTGATTGTGCCACTTAGTGGCATAGATAACAACTGGGGCGGCCCGTGTCTGGCCGACACCTGCGGGTTCGACGCCGCCTTCGCGGGCGGTAGTGGCTGATGCTACTGGGCGCGTCCCGTGTGAACCATTGCACCAATGGACGAGCCGTTTGGCGAGAAGGCTCAGGCGCTCACGCTCGAAGA
>JAKOVA010000194.1 GCA_029782335.1 Actinomycetes bacterium
CAGAGCGTCGTCCTTGGCGATGACGAGGAGTTCACGAGGTTCGCCGATGGCCGACGCGCCGGCTGATCTCTGGGTGTTCAAGGCGACTGGACGGATGGCCCGCGTGATCCGTGTCCAGTCGTACCGCGATCATGATGTCGTGGTGTTCCGGTTCATCGGCGCACCCGGTGAGCGTCGCGTGAGCCCCAGGCGCTTCCTCACGGACTTCGCGCGCTGTCAGCCTCAACGTGTAGCGTCGTCGGCATGAGCATCTACGACCTCAAGTTCAGCGAGCTGCGCGCGGCGAATCTCAAGCGGATCCCGCTGTTCAAGAACGGCAAGGGCGAGATCGCGCACCCGCCGCTGCGGTTGGGCCCCGATTTTTTGGGGCTGCATCGCGAGAGTCCAGAGTGTTCGACCAGCGGCTGTAGGCCGGTTATGCCCGGTGCGGACTGGAGCCTCGGCGAGTGGATCTGCGCGGTCACCGGTGAGCTCGGCGAGCTGGCGAACCTGATCAAGAAGGTCCGTCGTGGTGACAAGACGCTCTCTGATGTCCGCGACGAGGTCGCACGCGAGCTGGCCGACGTCGCGTGCTACCTCGATATCCTCGCCCTCCAATGCGGCGTCGACCTCGGTGACGCGGTCGTCACGAAGTTCAACGAGGTGAGCGATCGCATCGGCGTCGACGTCAAGCTCGGCGCGCTCACGAAGGCCACCAACGACATCACCGAGCGGCTGCGTCAGACGTTGACGAACGCACGCTCGCAGATCGAGTTGCTCGGCGGCGTGTCCGATGAGGTCAACCGAGCCCACCTCGACGAGATCGACGGCACGCTCGCAATCCTTGGCGGTCCGAAGTGATCGTCGACGTCGTCTCCGATCTGATCGGGAAGCGTGTGCGCAGGCGCGCTGTTGCTGTTGGCTACATGCGCCGTGAGCGATCTGGCATCTGATCGCGTCGCGCTGCCGCTCTATCGAGGCAGCGCTGAGGGCGCCGATTGCGAGAACTGCCCGTTCTCGGTGATGGGGCTCCCCAACAAGCCGGTGTTCTCGGAATTCCCCGAGGATCCAGCATGGCTCGTGATCGGCGAGGGCCCGGGGCACAACGAGGTCAGGTTCGGTCGTCCGTTCGTTGGCGCGAGTGGCCAGGTCGTCAACCAAGTGCTCTCGAAGATC
>JAKOVA010000210.1 GCA_029782335.1 Actinomycetes bacterium
GCCGAGCAGCTCACGAAGTGGACGCTGCGCGATCTCGAAGAGGTCAAGCAGGCCGACGTGCTGTGGCTGCTCTTGCCACCCAAGCCGATCCAGACCGTCGGCGCGTGGATCGAGCTGGGGATCGCCTACAACGAGGGCAAGATGATCCTCATGTCCGGCGAGCACCGGCCGATCTTCACGCCCGTGCTCGCACATCGGCACTTCAAGCTGGACGTGCACGCGTTCGAGTGGCTACGCGCGGCTCATCGACGGCTCGTCGATGATCGCGTGCGCAGCCACCTCGCCCTCCAGAACACGGAGGCCGGCGCACTCGCCCGCGACGCGGGCGGGTTCCTGCGTAGCTTCGAGAAGTGATCATCGAGTTCCTCGCCACGCTCGCGACGGTGATCCTGTGGCTCGTCACGCTGGTGACGACGCCGCATCGAGCTCGGGCACCTGATGGTTGGTACTTCGAGGGCGTTCGCCCCGATGGGCACTACGTGATGCGTCGACAGATGCCGGACACTGCAAACTGGCCCGGCGAGGACCCGACGCCGAGTCCACCCGGTGAAATCTACGGGCGGATCTACTGTACGGGTGGTGCGCGGGCGATCGTCGTCGACTTCAACGTCGTTGGTTGCCAGCGATGAGGAGCATGCCCTAGAAACCTCGAACCCCTGATAGAGTCGGGGCATGCTGCTCCCCGACGAGATGTGGGCCTCGCTCGAACGGATTCAAGAGGTTCGCTGCGTGAACCAGGCGAACCAGTCGCCCCAAGTCGCCGCGATCGACGCCAAGACCCACGACCTCGCGGTCAACTGGAATCCGACCGGGTTCTACACGCCCGACGACCTCGAACGGATCGTCAATCAGATCATCGTCGGAGGCGCGCAGGCCCGGCTCGTGCTCGCGGGCGCCGCACGGTCGACATCGGACGCGGCGCAAGTTGTCGCGCAGGCGTACGCGTATCTCAACCGGAACGATGAGCGCGCGAAGCTCTACCAGGACGCGATCAAGGCGGCTCGGGCGAAGGGCGCGGCCGCGGTCAACGCACCGGGGCTTAAGATCTGGGTCCTCCAGAGCCTCGTCAACATCTCGCAGGCGTACGTCACCGTCGCCGTGCTCGACTGCCGCACGACCTGGCTCGACACCGTCGGAGCGATCGCCGAGGGGATCACCTCGACGGCCAAGCGGATCGGCGGTGTCGCCGTGCAGGCGACCGACACGATTATCAACGCGGCCGAGGGCGCGTTCGGCGCCACCAAGGTGCTCGCATGGGGCCTCGTCGCGGCCGTGACGCTGTTCGGCGCCGTGTTCGCGTGGCGCCACGCGCAGCGGTTCTACTACGACAAGGTGCTGCCCTCGCTTCCCCCACCCCCGGAGCCCGAATGACGCCGCAAGAGCTCGTCACCGCCAACAGCATCACTCCCGAGATCTCGGGCAGCCCGCTCGTCGCGTTCTACGCGCAGCTCAACCGGTTCCGCAAGCACGCCGGGCAGGCCGAGTTCCCGCTGGCGGCGGGCACGATCACACCCGATGCTGCGTACACGGCGCTCCTGCTCTTGCAGGCACGCCTCGTGTCCGGGCTCGTCTCGTTGCCCGACCCGGCTGTGCTGCAAGAGCAACAGAAGCTCGAAGCCGCGATGCGCGACGCTGTGGGCTACGTGTCGCCCCGGCTCGTCGAGGTCACGCAGACGCTCGCGATCTACGGAGACCTCATCGGGCTGCCCGTCGCGAAGGTCGGGATCACGACCTCGGCGCTGCGCAAGAAGCCCAACCCGGCCGTCATCCTCGGGTTGCTCGCGCTGCTCGGGCTCAGCGGGTGGGGCGCCTACCGGTACTGGCAGCGCACGAAGATCGGCTGATCAGCGACGATCCACGGCGCCATCAGTCATTCCGCGGGGTTCCGCGTAGAATGGTTGGCGCCTATCAAATCGACCAAAAAGCTTGGTCTTTTCCATATTCTTTTGTGGGAAGGATCTTTGTAACTCGGCTGATAAGTCCAGTTCCAAAGGGTCGACCTCATCAGGAATTGTGAAAAATCGAATTTTTTTGGGCCGGCGTAAGTGCTTGATCGATGGTGAGCAAAACCCTCTTGATCAAGAGAAAGAATTCACTTATCCGGGGTGAGCCGGATTTAGGAACGGATGAAAATCCGCTATATCTCGGTTGGCCTGATTCTTGACGTTTTTCCCAGCAAGTCATACCGTGCTTACGTAGCAAATGATCAAGCGAAGAGCGCCTACGCAGGTAAATCAGGCAGGACAAGCCACCCTTAGAGTGACAATTCCGCGCTCTATTTGGGAGGTGTGCAAGGCATTCGGCTTGCAGCTAGACCTCAGCCCAGAGAAATCGCTCGATCTGCTCCTCCACAAGATCGGGGGCCTGATCGCCGAGCACGATGATGGTTTCCTCGGGCCGGACTGGCGGCTCGCGGCGAAGTCTGCTCGACAGGACAACCTCAACGAGCTCCACGACGGACCCAAGATCGAGATCGAGAAGCTGCACCGCTCGCCCAAGACCCGAAGCGGGTTTGTCGGCGTCTACGCGAACGGCAAGGGCTTCCGTGCGATGGGACGCAACCCCAACGGGCCCGGCGAGCTCTACCTCGGGACCTGCGAGACGGCCGAGGCTGCGGCGTGGAAGCGTTACCTCCACCACAAGGCGAATGGCCTGCCATATGGCCCGCTGGAGATCGAGATCGAGACCTACCGCAAGAACGGCGCGACGGGAACCGACGAAGAAGTGATCGCGTTGATCCGTGAGGACGCAACCCGACTCGGGTATGCGCACGAGCTGTTCCCCGATGTCGCGCCGCCCTCGCCCGAGGCGTTCACGCCCAGCGATCCGAAGATGCTCGGCTTCACAGCGCCGCCTGTCGACCCGGACAAGTACCGCTAGCGGTAGCGGCGCGCGACGACGAACGACACGCCGATCACGACGACCGAGATAGCGGCGATCACAACGAGCACCTTCGCCCACGTCGGCCACGACTCGTCGGCTGCCTGGAGTTGCTGCGGCTCGGTCGGAGCGATCTCGGTGCAAGTCAGGCCCGGGGGACACCCGAGAACACGACCCGCAACCGCGCCGGCCACCGCGAGCGGGGCACCCGATGCAGTGCCGCTCGGCGCGCCGGGCGACGGGTACGGGATCCGGGGCGTGACCATCGGGGGCGTGTTCATGGATGTCAGCCTATCATGCGATGCTAGATCCATGGCGAAGCGCCGCAAACAGCATGAGCTGCCCCCGCGGCTGCGCACGCTCTCATTGCTTGCGTCGCTGCTCTACATCACGCGCGACTTCGTCAAGCTGGAGGTCACGTGGTACGAGCTCGTGCAGACCGCAATGCTCGTGAACCGTGACGAGCTGACCGCATTCTGGAACTGAGCAGGGGGCGCCCCGGAGCGAGGGGGGCCTAGTCCGGGGCGCCTAAGACACGCGAAGTCGGCGTCGAAACGACTCGCGATCCTGTTCTTCGTTGTACACGGACCTTGAGTTAATCGCAAATCTTGCGATCACTCGGCGACAGCGGCGCGGCGCGCCTCGTGCCGTTGAGCCTCGCGTGCGAAGGCGAGCAGCTCGTTCCTGAGATCGCCATCGTCGATCCCGAAGTCCGGCAGCTCCTTCATCGCCTGAGCGATCCGGTTGAGGTGCGAATACGGCCAGCCCTTCACCGTCTCCGGCGGCAGGTTGGCGACGGCGAACCGTGCGATCTCGACGGCGGATCGACCGATCGCCGCGAGCGCATCAAGCCGGCCGGTCGGATCCTTCGAGCGCTCGGCGTTCAGCTCGTTGCGCATCTTCGCCAGCTCTTCCTCGACGCGTGCCTTCGCAGCGAGGTGTTGGTTCCATTCATCGAGAGTCATCGTGATCGAGGCCATACGACGAGCCTACTCGACGAGGCTGACAAGCTACGCGGCTTGGACCGGATCGGGCGGCGGCGGTGCAGCAACGAGGCAGGTGCATGGGATGCTCTTGTGCTTGCACTTCGCATCGTGCTTGCCGTTCTTGCAGTAGCTCCGGCAGTAGGCCGTCTCCGAGTCGATCTCACCCGCGAGGAAGCGTGAGAACTGCAACACGGCTCCTTGGTTCTCGCGCATGACCGTCGGTAGCACGACGGCTTCGCGCTCGGCGATCGGAGTCTCGGGCTCTGCATCCGGGACGGCTGATCCAAGCCGATCGAGCCCGGCCTGCATGAGCGAAGCAACAAGCGGCGTCCAGACCAACGAGCAGAGCCCGACGAGCGGAGCGGCCACGAGCGGAAGATCGAACAGCCGATAGCGTGGATCCCACCAGCCGAGCGCGAGCGCGAGCGTGAGCCCGTACCAGAAGCCAGTGCACGCGGCGCAGTCCATGAAGCGGGCGAACCGCTGCGGATATCGACTCCACAGCCACTGCGTGATCATCGCGCGCGAGCCGAGATAGTAGAGTGCCGACGAGAGCAGGGCATAGAACAAGATCAGTTCGAGCATGATCAGTCCTTGATCAACGGCTTGGGAGAGAGCAACTCGTCGAGCGTCTTGGGCTTGCCGCCGTCGATCTTCTCGGCGAGCTCCATCGGCAGATCGTCGGCCTTCTGGCCGGCGCGCGCGACCGAGGCACCTTGTGCGCCGCTCCACTTCCGGCAGAGCAACGTGCTCGCGACGAAGTCACCGACGGGCTTGCCATCTTCGAGAACACCCTTGCCGCCGCACACGCCCGCCTCGCCCTGCGCGATCGCGTGGTCAAGCAAATTCACCATGCGCCGGATGTTGAGCACCTTGGGGTGATTCTCACCCTGCTCCGGGTTCTCGCGCACGATCCCGAGTGCGGTCTGGAGGTCGCGCGCGCGCGCCGAGTTCCACGCGGCCTTGGCGGTCTCGCCTTGGATGAAGTGCTTGCAGTTCCAGCATCCCTGCGTGCGCTCGACGACACGCTCCTTCGGCATCGCGTGCGAGCCCCACGGCTGCTTGAGCTTTGGCTGTGACATGCCTCTAACCTGTCGAATTTGCGGCTCCTAGTCAAACCTTTGACAAACACGAATGATCGCGCGAGGGTAGTGCATCGATATGGCACAGATGCCCAAGCCGCAGGCAAAGACGTTTGACGACACGAAGTTGCTCGCGATGGTCGAGCCGCTGACGGTCCGGATCGAGAAGCTCAAGGGCCAGGCACGCACGCCGATCCCGATGCCGCCAGGGGATGATCCGGAGGCGCCACCGGGTACCGGGCTCACCAAGGACGACATCCGCGAGCTGGAGACGTGGCTCGTCACGCAGTGGACCGGCGGCGGTCTCTACGAGATCTCGGTCACCGACAGCTCGCAGCCGCAGCCGCTCAAGATGACGTGGCAGCCCTACTACCCGCCCGATCAGTACCCGGAGCGTCGGGCTCCGATCCACGATCCGAACGCCACCCCTGGTGTCTCGGCCCCGATTCAACCCCCACAACAGCCGCAACAGCGAGGATACATGGCCTTCCCCAACGGGTTCCCCTTCGGACAGCCGATCATGCCCCAGGCGCAGTTCACGCCGGGCGCCTACACCCCGTACCCGCCGCTGCCGGCGCCGCCGCCGGTGGGCACCTCGCAGTGGCAGAGCTACACGGCCGAGGTCGACAAGCGGCGGGCCGAGGACGAGCTCCGGGCGCTTCGTGAGGCGAAGGAGCGCAGCGAGCGCGAGGCCCTCGCCGCGAAGCACGCGGCTGATCTCGTCGCCGAGCGCCAGGCCGGCGAGGCGCGCGCGCGGGCGCAGGAGCAGCAGCTCGCCGAGCTGCGCTCGGCCGTCGCGAGCCTGACCCAGATGATCAACAACGGGTCGCAGAAGAACCCGGAGATCGAGGCGCTCAAGCTCGCCGCCGAACAGGCGAAGCAAGCCGCCGCCGAAGCCGCCGCGCGGGCGGATCGCGAGCGTGCCGAGCGCGAGTCCGAGCGCCGGGCCGCCGAGACCCGCGAGCTGATCAAGACGATGAACGACAACATGCAGCGCCAGCTCGACGAGGCACGTCGGAGTGCCGAGACGCAGATCGCGGCGTTGCGCGAGCTCGCCACGCGCGATCGCGGCCCCGACCCGATGCTCTCGCTGTTCACCGAGATGACGCGGCAGAACGCGGACGCGCTCAAGGAGATCGCGCGCAGCAACACGACGACGATCGAGCGGATCCAGGCACAACAGCTCCGGCCTGCCGACATCCTCGACATGGCCACGCGGGCGACCGCGGGTGTCGAGGCCGCGACCGCGAGCGTGCGCAACGCCTACTCGGGCGTGTTCGATCTCCAGACCAAGGCTGTCGAGCAGCTCATGCAGATGCAGCCGCAGGGCTCGGGCGTGATCGATGTCGTGCGCGATGGCGTCGCCGGGCTCAAGGACTTCGCCGATCGCTACGTCGGCGCGAAGGTCTCCGAGCAGCGCTCGATGATCGAGGCGCAAGTGCAGATCGCCGAGGCGCAGGTCCGCGCGGCCGCCGTCGCGAACGGCCAGCCGATGCAGCCGCAGTCGACGGTGCACATCCCCCCGGCTCCTCGCGAGCAGGGCCAGCTCGCCGGGCCGGCAGTCGCGGCTCCGCTGCCCTCGTCGAACGCGAAGCGGCTCGGACGCACCGACACGCAGTGGTTCGGCATGGCGCTGACCGAGGTCGAGCGGATGCGCGAAGAGGTCGCGACGTACATCAACTCGATGCACAAGATCCACCGCGGCGAGGCCGTGCCGCTCGATCAGTGGGGGCTACCGCCGGGCATGGATGCCGAGCAAGCCGGGTGGAGCATCCTGATCGCGGCACAACAGGCCGGACGGGCGCAGCTCTCGATCGCGGCGATCATCGAGCTGCTCATGCAGCAACGGTTCGCCGAGTTCCTCGATGTGCTCCTCCCCGACGCGCCGCAGCCCTACCGCGATGACGTCGCGCAGGTGCTCGTGTCGCGGTTCCGGCTTCTCAACGGTGGGGTCGACATCGAGGGCGAGTACCGCAAGATGATCGAGCAGCGCCGATCGCAGCCGCAGCCCGCGCCGGTCGAGGCGAAGCCCGTCGAGCCCGAGGATGACGACGGCGATGACGACGGCGATGATGATGTCGACAACGACGGCGAGCCCGTGCACGAAGGCAAGGTCGTGCAGAAGCCGGTCAACGGTCAGGCCCAAGGCCGCGTGATCCACGTCGTGTCCGACGCGAAGCCCAAGGGGGACAAGCCGCCCGCGCGGCGCGCCTAGAGCCTGTCAGCCTCGTCGTGTAGAAAGGGAGTCGTAGCTGGCTCCCTTTCTCGTTTTCGGAGACATCGATGGCCTATCGCGGATATGCACAACGCACCAAGGTCCCGGTCTCGCAGTCCAAGGGCGAGATCGAGTCGTACCTCAAGAAGCACGGCGCGACGGGGTTCATTTTCGGCGAGAACATCGGGCAGTCGATGCTCGTGTTCGAGATGCGCGATCGTCGCCTCAAGTTCCTCGTGCCGATGCCGACGATGGGCCGCGGCACGACTGAGAACAAGGTCAAGCAGGAGACCCGACGGCGCTACCGCGCGCTCCTGCTCGTGCTCAAGGCCAAGCTCGAAGCCGTCGAATCGAAGATCGTCACGTTCGACGACGAGTTCCTCGCGCACATCATCGTGAGGGGCAACGAGACCGTCGGCGAGCAGCTCCGCAACGGGCTCGATGCTGCACTCAAGAGCGGCGACTTGCCTCCGCTCCTCGGTCCGGGGCCCACGTGAAGGACGAGGGCAAGGGCAACGGTCCCCTCGACGAGGGCGCCCTCGATGCGCTCGGCATCGACGACGGGATCGAGCGTCGCGCGCATCTCGCGCTCGGCGCGGATTTCATCGCTGACGTCGAGCCCTGCATGCGCTGCCCGGAGCACAGCCCGTCATGATGGTGGACATGACCGGAGAGCCACCCTCGAAGCAAGATATCGAGGACGCGATCGCCGCGATCACGAAGCTCGCGCATCCCAAGTTCATGACCACGATTCCGCCGGAAGTGGCTGTGAACGTGATGAACATCCGACGCTGTCTCCAGTACCTGCGGGACAAGCTGTGATTCGCGCCGCGCTCATACTCGGCTCGATCGTGATCGCGTCCGCGATCATGTTCAAGCTGCTCGGCTTCGAGCTGTACAGCGCGATCGCTGGAGTCCTGTTCGTCCTCGTGCTCGTGCTCGTCTACATCCAACACGGGCTCGCGCGCAACGATGAGAGCGCGCCACTGCTCGTGTGGATCGGTGGAACCATCGGGCTCGCGATCACGTGCGCCCTGTTCTGGTTCGCGATCCCGCTCATGTGGAGCGTTATCGACGGCCGGCGGCGAGGCGTCGCATCGGGCGACGATAGGCGAGGCGCCTGAGATGCGGCTGCACGCCCGCGAGGCCGGTCGTACGCGCATCGAACAGCCGGAGCAGCGTGAACAGGCTGATCAGCCCGCTCGCGAGCGCCGCACCGGCGAACGCCTGCTTGGCGGGGATCCCGACGGCCATCATCGGCGGGCCGATCAGGATCGTACGCGCCACGGTCCAGCCGAGCAGACGGATACCGGAGCCCTTGTCACGTTCGAGGACAGAGGCTGCGGTGCGATAGGTGGGAAGGCGGGCCTCGGACATCCCCCCGACAGTATCAAGGAATCGAGATGACGACCAACCCTCTCAACATCACCCTCGGTGTGCCCGCTTACGGCAGCTTCGTTCATGCCGGACAGATCCGCATGTGGGCCGAGCTAGGCAACACGCTCGGAGCGAGCCCGGAGCGCTTCAACCTGCGTGGCATCGCGTACGCCGACATCAACGGTGTCGACCGCGCACGCAACTTCCTGCTCACGATGAGCTTCCACACCGGCACCGACTGGTTGCTCATGATCGATGCCGACACGTGGGTCGAGCCGATCACGGTCGGTGGCACACCGATCGATGCGGGCTTCCAGCTCCTGCGGATGATCTCCGAGGCCGATCGCCGTGGAGCGATCATCGTCGGGGCGCCCGTCGCGCGGCGTGGGGCTCCGGGTGAGCACGAGGTCATGGTCTACCGCCGCGATGGCAAGAGCACGAAGCCCGACAAGCTCGAACCCGTCTCCGTCGAGGAGCTCGGCACTGGACAACACCCGGTCGATGCGCTCGCCACTGCGGTGTTCGCGGTGAAGGTCTCGGCGATCGGCGAGTGCCGGTTCAAGTTCACCGAGGATCTCAGCGAGGATCTCGACTTCTGTCGGCAGGTCCGACAGAAGATCGAGGGCTGGACCCCCGACCCGCTCGACCCGGAGCGCGAGATTCGCACGCTCGAAGAGCGGGCACCCGCGATCCTCGTCGACACGCGCGTCAACACGCGGCACCTGTCACGGCCCTACGCGATGGCGGCGACGAGACCGACATGAAGTGCCGCTACGAGACGAGGCAGAGCATGCCTCATGGCGTTGCTTGTAGGCCGCCGGTGATCTTCACGATGCACGATCGACGAGGTTGCTTTCATCTGTGCTGGGCCCACCTTGAATGGCGGCTCACCACGTCGATCATGATCGGCCACAGCTCCGACTGCCCGGAGAGCAAGAAGCCCTGATTTTTGTTCGAGCAGATTGGGTTCTCGTCCGTATCCCGGGCCTGCTTGAACAACCCGAGCCCGGCATGTCGCCGGGCTCGGGTAGCTTTTCTAGTTCGTGTACCCGTACAACTCGATCAAGTCCTCGCGCTTGTACCTCTTTAACAGGTCATAGCTCGGTGGATCATGACCGAGATGTCGACGGTTCCCCAGGCTAGAACACCCGCTACCGTCGATGTACGTGGGTGCTTCGATCCACACGGAACCGTCAGCGAGCCGCAGGTTCCTACTTGGCATCTTCGCGAATCAGCTTGAGCGTGCGGAACACCGTTAGCAGCGCCGAGACCGCGACTGCGGTTGTCGAGACGAGCGAGAGCGCGAAGATCCGATCGTTGTGTGCGTTCATCACCGCGAGCACATCTTCGACGCTCGCAGGCGGTGGCACCGGCGCAGTCTCGCGCAGGCCACGCAGCGAGAACCCAGAGAAGCCCGGCGTCTCGACGGGAATCGGCAGGCCGCCCGACGGGCGCCCGTAGGGCGGGATGTACGTCGGCATGAAGTAGCCTTCCTTCGCCGCGATCCATCCGTTGTTCACCGGCGTGTACGGCATGCCCTGGCCGCGGGCCATCTCGAAGTCCGTCGGGATCGTGCCGAGCCCGAGCTTCGCCGTGAGCCGCTTGAACAGCCCCATGCGCGGCGCGCCGAGCATCGTGTCGTAGTAGTAGCCGTCCTCGCCCTTGTGATGCCACTGCGGATCCTCGGGCCCGAGGTAGTCCTGCCGCGCGCCGCGGGACTGCGCGATCTCGTACGGGAACCCGCCGGGCACCTTGCCGGCCGGCGCGAGGATGATGCCGAGCATGGGCTCAGCGTACCACGCGGTCGAGTTTCCTCAGCGGTTGATCACGTGCCCGATGGCGCTCGCGATCAGACCGGTCATCATCGCGATCACGAGCGCGCCGCCACCGACGACGCCGATGATGTCCCACCGGACATGCGCACGCGTGTCGATCGCGCCGAGTGGGCCGCGCATCTGCGCGAAGTCACGCTGGTACGGGTTCAGGAAGCGAACGCTGGCGCCCGCGAGCTGAAACGTCGTCGTACCCGGCGCGACACCGACCGTCGAGGTGAAGCTGGGGAGCGGCATCTACAACAGATACCGCGCTCGCGGAGATCCGAGCAAGCCGCGAGCTCGAACCGCGCGATACGCCTTGAAGCCCATCAGGAAGCCGAGCAGACCGGCGCCGATGGCGGCGTACACATAGGGCTCGACCGTCTTCTTGACCTCGGCTTGGATCTGCGGGACCGCTTCGAGCGCGCCTTGCTTGGCAGCGTTGCGGATGTAGTCCTCGAAGTCCGCGAGCTTCTGGTTGACGCTCGCACCACCAGGGATCAATGCGAGCAGCCGCTTGAGATCGTCGACGGCGGCCATCGCTCAGCGCCCCACGCGCCAGTCGGTCGGATCCTCGCCTCGCTTCCACGCCGCGTAGTGCGATGCGTTGCCGCCACCCTTGACGCCCGCGGCCTTGATCCACCGGTAGTAGCTCAGGCCGTTCTCGTTCATCGGGATACCGAACAGCCCTGCGGTGCCACCCGCCGGCACGGTCGCGGGCGCGGTCACGCTCGCGGGCTTGCGCGGCCGGCTGTACTTCCATGCCGCGTAGCCGCCCGCGGCCAACAGACCGAGGCCCCACCACGTCATGTACCAGGGCTTCGAGCTCGCGAAGGTGGTGACGATCGTGCCTGGCGTGGCTGCCGTCGTCGAGATCGACGATGACGGCGCCGGAACGTTGGGCATCGGCTGGTTGAACTGCACGAACCCTTGCGTCTTGATCTGGTTGCGCATCAGATCGAGCGCGGTGGGCGTGCCGTAGAACGCGCGGCACACGGGGTCGGTCGGGTTGGCGGCGCAATCTTCGCCGAGGCCGCGGAGTTGGAACATCGGATCCTCCTACTGTGCCGCCGGCTTGGGCGGCGCGATGAAGAGCTTGTAGACGCCGAACAGACCGAGCGCGATGATCGCGATGCCGATCGGCGTTTTGTACCAGCCTGGGGCGAACATCTGCGTGACCGTCGACGTCACCGTCGGTTGCATCGGTTGGAATTGGGCGACATCGGTCGGTGTCGAGGCCCACCGTGCCGGTCCCGACGTGGCCGGATGGATCTTCGCCGCTGCGGCGTTCGCCGCGATCGTGAGCTGCCCGGCGTACTGCGTGACGATCGTCTTGGCCTTCGAGGTCGCCGAGCCGGCGACGAGCGCGGCCTGCAACACGAGATAGAGCCAGCTTGGCAGCTCTTCGGTCATGATCTGGAGGCCGGCAGCGACTGCCGCGACCGTCGAGTCGTTCATGACGCCCGAGATCGGGCCCGGGTTGATCGCGGGCCGGCCGCTGGCCTGTGCGAGATTCGTGAGCGCCTGTTGCAGCGCTTGCACGTTCGGATCGCCGCCCATGAGGTGGCCGCCGTTGGTGGGAACCGACATGAGCATCATCGAACCGAGCCTAACACGAGGCCCGAGTTCTCAGCGCTTGGAGAAAATCGCGGCGCCGGTCGTGAGCCCGATCCCGACGACAAGCCACCACGGAACCGTGCTGCTCGCGTCCGTCGGTGGCGGCGGATTGAACAGATCGGAGGGCGGCGGCTTGAAGCCGGGATCGATCGGCACGTCGGGCGTCTGTGCACGGGCGCACCACATGCCGACGAGCTTCTCCCCGAGCGCGACGGCATCCTTCTGCCGCGCGGGTGTCGGCGTGCAGTAGCAACCAGGCTTGCCCTTCGTGCATGGCTTGCCGTTCGCATCGACACAAGCATCAGCAAGTAGAGCACCGTTGGCGATCTGCATCGCGTTCTGATTCGAGCAGATGATCGACTGGATGACCCCCATCACCTTAGCGACCACGCTGATCGACTTCTGAGCGAGCCCGAGCTCGGACTCCTTGAGTGTGAGCGTGTACGACGGCCCGATCGAGACGAACGCGAAGTAGGGCAGTGCGGACACGCGGTCGAGCATCGGCGCCGGAATGCCATCGCACAGGATGTAACCGGTTGCGAAGCGTAGACCGAGCTTGCCGATAGCCACCTGGCCACGTGTCGCCGCGAAGTTGATCAGGTACCCGCCACGCGCGTAGTACGCCTTGAGGCCGCCGGGCTGGGTGATCTCGTCAGACGTCGGCGGGATCGGGTTGAGCCCGAACTCCGGCAGGTTGTACGTCCACTCGCCCGAGATCATCGCGTCACGGATCGAGCGCGAGCCGAACTTGTCATTGGCGATCTTCGCAATGCCACGGCTCGGGTCGACAAGATCACGGTACAGATCCGTGCCGGTCGCGAGCGAGCGCCCGAACAGCTCTGCTAGCAGTGCCTGCGACGTTGCATAGATCGCGAAGTCGGCCTCGAAGCGCTGGTCGTAGTCGGGCGTGTACTCGCGTGCGATCGAGCTCTGCCCCTTGATCTCGGTGATCGAGAACGGAACCCCGAGCGCCGCAGTGACGCCGAGTGGGTAGAGAAGTTGATCGAATCCCTCGCGTCGGTTGACGTTGCACGAGACGCGCTGGCCACCCTTGGCTTCCTTCAAGTACGCGCCCCACTGCGCGAGCAGCGCGGCTTGCGTAGTTTGGATCCGCGTCTGCCACTGCCCGGTCAACACGCCCTTCGCGTAGTCAATCCGGGTACGGGTCCACACCGCATCGTTGAACTTCGGGGGCGCGACGGCAACGCCGGTCGGATGCGCCGCGGCATCTGCGGGGCGGGTCACGTTGAGCTGGATGGTCTCTCCAAGACCGCCGCGGAACATGAGCATGGGGCGAATCTACCACCCGTGATAGGTTGATCGTGTGAGGAACGATCAGCGTACGAAGTTGGCGTGGCTGTCCGGGCTCACGGGCTTGGGCATGATCCTGCTAGGAGCCTCGATGTACCGGCGTAGCAACGCGCTCGGGTTCGCTGGCTTGGGCCGAACGCGTTCAGTCGGTAAGCAGGCCCCGATCGTCGACGGCTACAGCGACGGCAACATGAAGACGACGCTGCGTGCGAAGCCCGGCGAGATGCCGATCGAGACGCGCATCGCGACGATCCAGAACCTGATCCACAAGAGCGTGCAGGATCCGCAGATGCGAAAGGTCTCGCTCGCAGCGACCTCGCAGTGCGCCGAGCGTGACAAGGTCTGCGAGGCACGCGCGGTCTACCAGTACATCAAGAACCGCGTGCGCTACACCGGCGACATCGGACCGATCAAACAACCTGATGGGTCCGTCGAGGGGATCGATCTCTACCAGAGCGCACGCCGCACGCTGGAGATGGGTGGTGGGGACTGCGACGACCAAGCGATCCTCGGCGCGACGATGCTCGCGCTCAACGGACACCAGCCGATCCTGCGCATCGTCAAGACACGCCGCGCCCCGGATTGGGAGCACATCTTCGTCGGCTCGAACATCGAAGGCCGGTTCGTTCCAATCGACACGACGCTCCCCGGCAATCGTTCGTTCGGCGTCGAGCCGAACTACCACAAGCGCATCGACTTCCCCGCGTAGCGAAACTCCGAACTCGTGTAGGATAGGGCCATGATGGTTCAGCTCCTCGGGCTCGGCGACGCTGCGCTCGACGCCGCGATCGCGGGCTTCCTACTCAAGAGCCCTCAGCCGAGCTCGACGGAGGTCTCCGACTTCCTCAAGGTGGTCCCGGCCGGCGATCAGCGGACCGCGGCCGCGCAGGAGCTGATCGCCAAGGGCGTGCCGGCGCAGACCGTGTCGATGGCCCTCCAGTGGCTCGCGACCACCGATCAGTGGAAGTGGTCCACGGTCAAGGGCATCGCCGCGGTCGCCGGCTCGGCGGCGGCGGCGTTCCACGGCTACCGACGCAACCAGTCGATCGGTTGGGCGCTCGTGTGGGCGCTGTTCGGCGGCGTGTTCCCGATCTTCACCAACGTCGTCGCTCTCGCGCAGGGCTTCGGCAAGCGAAAGGCAGCCTGAGCCATGGCCCGTCGAGACAAATACGGCATTCTTCCGCCGCCGCCCGTCAAGCGTGGCACGATCGTTCGGCTACGTACCGGGCAGGGTGTCGCGACGAACAAGCGTGCAATCGTGATGTCGAACGTGAAGGCTGACGCGTTCTCGCGCGCCTATGGTCGTCAGGTCAACGTCTGCGTGCTCTATGGGAAGGGCTCTCGTATGACGCCCTCGATCACTGAGAAGGGCGCGCACGATCTGATCCCCGTCGGCAAGGTCAAGAAGATCCCGAAGGTCTGCCGTGACGCGATGAAGAACCACAAGCGCTAGGAGTCTCCATGTTGCTCGCACGCGAAGGTCTCGGTCTCATCCCGGCGTGGCAGTTCTCGTCGGATCCGGCCGTCAACCCGAAGATCAACCCACACGTCCAGTTCCCCGAAGGCTGGACGCAGACGACGGTGCAACCCACCGGCGCGTTCTGGCAGCCGCCGACGGTCAACCTCGGTGGCGTGTTCGACTCGTGGGCGTTCACGCACCGCAAGTGGCTCGTGATCGGTGGTCTCCTGCTCGCGCTCACCGGCGCCGCAGTCGGCGCCGGCAAGATCTTGAAGTGAGCTGACGGAGCCGTGTATCGATCGCGAGTGCCGTTCGGCTGTGCGCGATCGCGAGCGTCATGATCTGACGGATCCGTCCGCGCGAGTGTGGTGCGTACGTACTGATCCCGAGTCGCCGAGCTCCACGACGTAGATCCTGCTCCTCGGCCTTCGTCCATGGCGCGTACCGGCGATCGTCGTCACCGTGACACGACACGTACTGCCACCCACGGTGCCTACGCTTCCGGCTCGGCATCTTCGGCCAGCTCGTTCGCTAGCGCGGCGAGCACGTCACCGTGGCACGCGGCCGGCTTGCAGTAGCACCCGAGCACCTTCCCGATCAGCTCGGGCAACGCAGCCATGAGCTGCGGCTGCTTGCGTATCCACTCCGAGTAGCAGCGGATCGCTTCGTCGCGCGACGCGACACGTGTCACCGGATGCTGTGACTGCGTGTGCGCGAACGGGTTGCCCCACTTCGAGCCGCGCCCGATGTAGACGTCGCACTTCGTCGTTCGGATGTTGACGACGATGGTCCTCATTTGCGTTCGAGCGCGGCGCGTTCTGCGTCGAGATCGCGGTTGAGCGCGCGCTCCTCGGTGAACTTGTCGGGGAACCGGAGCTGGAGCTTGGTGATGTTGCGCTGCATCGCATCGCCCATCTTGACGCCGCAGGCATCGAGCCCGACCGCGATGTACCACAGCAAGTCGCCGCACTCCTCGACGACGTTCACCGTATCGAACGGCTTGCCGTAGATCAGGTGCTTCTTGACCATGTCTTGCAGCTCGCCGGCCTCGGTGCACACGCCGATCATCGCGTGCATGATCCGTTCGAGCTGGTCGAGATCTTCACGCTCGATGTTGCCCACCGAGATTTCGCGCCCGCGAAGGAAGCGAGGCGTGTGCTCGGTGCGAAGGGCTGCTTTCTGATAGTCGTCTGCGTTCATTCCTCGACGTTACTCGGCGAGGCTGACAAGGCTTCTGGTTCGGGCTCCGGCTCTGGCTCCGGCGGTCGCGCGCGTAGGATGTCGAACGCATCGTTGAGCCCCAAGCGGTCAACGAACTCGGCGCCGAGTAAGCGGAACAGCTCGACGAAGCGTTCCTTACCGATGATGATCGGCGTGCGCCCGGCCATCGGGGTATCAGCGATGACCTCGAACGAGGTCACACGGCGACCGCACGCGATGTCGCTACAGATCCGACGGCGACGGATGTAGTTGCCGGATTCGATCTGGCGCGACTCGCGGACCTGTAACGGCTTGCCGCAGTCGGGACAGCGCATGGGCTAGTTCCAACGATCCGACGGGATCCCATGGGGTGCCATCTTCGCGAGCAGCCCGATCACGATCACATCGGGATCCTGCCCGGTGTCCTGCGCTTGTCGCATCACCTCATCGAGCAGACGCTTGACCGCGTTCGTCGTTCCCATCGATGCCTCGACGACCTCGGGGTCCATCCCGGAGAACTCGACGCCGAGGTGATACGCGACCGTGGAGACACCTTCGAGGTACTCGACGACGTCGGTGTCGGGCACACGACCGATGGTCTCGCGGATCACGATCTTCGTGATCTCGATCGCCTGCTCGGCCGTGAGTGCGGACAGAGGACGGCGACGCGCTGGCTTCTTCCGTACAACCGCTCGGGCTCGTTCCTTCTTCGCTCGCTTCGGCACTACTTCATGAGCCTACCGCGTGAGGCTGACATCTCGTCAACGGCCATAGTGACGGAGCGTTGCAATCACGTCCGCAGGGACGAAGCGTAGCGCGAGCCCGACACGTAGGTATGGAATCTGTTCGGCCTTCACCATGCGGCGGACGGTGACGACCGACACGCCGAGGATGCTGGCCATCGTATCGATGTCGACGGGTGAATCACTGAGCGCGCCTGGATGTGTGCGCGCGAGGAGCTCTTGGATCGCATCGAGCCCGGTGTGTTGGATGAACGCGAGCAAGCCCGGCGTCGGTTGGAACCAACCATCGTGTAGATGTGCATCTGCGTACTGCTCGGCGATCGCGCGTGCATGATCGTGCGGTCGGATCTCCGTCGGAACGAGCCCGATCAGCACGGTGTCGAACGCGTTGTCGGCGGCGAGCTGTGCGATCCGTTCGCCGAGCTGCTTGCCGGCAACGCCCTCGATCTTGATCGGCCCGGCGCCACCCACCGGCGGATTCACCTGCACGAACATCACCCATGATCGCTCGGCGGCGTGGGGCGCGATCGCGTTGGCAGTGGTGGGCGAGACGAGGAGCATGCGCGGATGCGCGAGCTGCCCCCAGCTCGTGATTTCGTTCCTGGTTTGAACCGACGGTAGCACGCTTGATCACGGCTGCTCAAATCGTGTGATCGGCTTGGTAGCAAGCTCGCGTGGTTGCGCGGTCAACTTCATCACGGCTGCTCAACCATTTGAAATCGTTGACAAAAACTACCGAGCGCCCGTAGCGTTTCGATCATGTCGATCGTCATTCGCCACGGTGCCGGGTCGCACTTCGTGCGTCCCGATGGCGTCTATCGCACCAGCGTCCTCCAGTCGGTCGGCGGCTACCAGCCGCAGGCGGACGTGCAGGCGGTCGCGACCGCGTTCACGTCGCCGTTCGGTCCCAACGGGCTCACCGGGCTGAGCTCGTGGTGGGAGTCGCTCAAGGCGAAGTGGGCCGCGCGGAAGTTCCTCCGCGGCATGAACGGCCTCGGTGGTCCGGGCGTGCCGGGCGTGCCGGCGTGGGCGCAGGCGAACCAGATCGCGCCGCAGATCCAGACCCAGATGCAGATGCTCGCGATGCTCGCGCCCGGCCGTGGCGGCGGTCCGATGACGGCCGCGTACGACGCTGGCACGCGGCGCCTCGCCTCCTACTACGTCGCGGGCTGATCCGCACACCACGATCACGATGGCGAAGCTCATGACGCTCTCAGGCACGGACACCGGCGGACTCGGCGCCGACGGTGAGAAGTGCAAGTGCGTCTACAACCCGCGGACCAAGCGTCACGCGCGGCTGTGCTTCGTCGGCAAGAGCAAGAAGACACGAAGCGGCTGGCAGTTCCAGAAGGGCGGAAGCCAGTTCTGCCGCAGGTAACCGAGCCCTCGAACACATCAGGAGAACAACCATGTCCCGTCGCGCTCTCGGCTCGGTCGATCTGCTCGGCCTCAACTCGCTCGGTCAGAACCCGGGCATGAACCCGATCCTCGGCACCGCCATCGGTGGTGGCGTGTCGTTCATCTCGACGGCGCTGCTGCGTCGCTCGACGCACGCCAGCAAGGCCGAGGCACTCGGCCTGCTCGCCGGCCTCGGCGCCGCGGGCGCGATGTACGCGATGAAGTCGACCCGCCACGCGGCGATCGGTGCGGCCGTCGGTGCGATCCTGACCTCGGGCCTCGCGTGGATGGAGAAGACGTTCCTCGGTCACGCGACCGTCGCCGTCCCGGGCACCGCCGGCATGGGCCTGCCCGCGATGCGCGCGCTCAACGGCCTCGGCATCCCGATGGCCCGCAACCTGAACGGCATGGGCATCCCGAACGTGTCGCCGACGCCGATCCCGGCGGGCACGATCCCGGGCGTCGCCGGCAACCAGCTCGCCTCGCCCGGCCTCTCCGCGCCGCCGGTGTCGCTGCTCGGGCCGATGAGCCCGCAGGCCGCGCACCTCCGCGGCATGGGCGGCCCGATGGCGCACGGCCTCGCATCCGCGTACGGGGCGACGCTGCTCGGAGGCGGCCGCTAGTCGCTCACGGCTGGGTAGCCGCGTAGCGCCGTCGGGGCCAGCTCCGACGACGCGAGCGAGGGGACCCAACCACGGTGCGGTGTTCGCACCACCTCTCAGCCCCGCAAGGTGACGTCACCTTCGAGGCGCAACGCGTGCCGGCCGCTCACTCGCCGGTGTTTCTGCAAGGAGAACTGCTATGGCCGGAACTGTGGGCGTTGCGCCCGGAACCACCACCTTCACGCTGCCCAACGGGCAGACGGTCTCGATCGAGGACTGGATCGACGACAAGCTGTACGCCACGGTCCAGGTGACCAACGGTCAGACGACGCCCGTCGAGGCGTTCGTCGCCGGCCGGTCGCAGCCGATCCCCGGCGGCACGCGCGCGTCGACCCGCGTCGACACGAACGTCCCGCGCTCGGGTGACAACGGTCTGCCGCAGTCGTGGGAGATGTACATCTACGGCATCGGCATCAAGATGGTGCGTGTCATGCGCACCGCGACCGGTGGCACCGCGCCCGTCCTCGCGGACGGCTCGGGCGCCCTGTCGAACCCGCCCACCCTCCAGACGCTGTTCAACGTGGACCGCGTCACCTACCTGGAGTTCGTGTACAACGGCAAGCAGTACACGTTCGGTGTGATGCAGGACTACCCGCAGGGTCACGGGTTCAACGTGTTCTCGACCAACTCGAACTTCGAGCTGGCCCAGAACGGCGTCCCGTCGCCGCGTGATCGCAACGCGATGGTGCTGCCGATCTGGCTGCGCGAGAACCTGTCGTACAAGATGTCGTTCAACCCCGAGGCGGCCCTGGTGATCAACCAGGCGGCGTCGGATGGTTCGACGGCGCTGACGTTCGCGGACATCAAGACGTACCTGTACGGCCTGATCCGCCGCAACGTCGTCTAGTCGACGGCGAGCTCGGCTCGACGAGGAAAGCCGCCCTGCGAGGGGCGGCTTTCTTCGTTTTCAGGCTCTGTTCATGAGCCGTTCAGCTTCTACCCTCCACGCATCGCGATCTTTCTCTGTCGAGGCGAGCCGATCGCGAAGCCGTGCGATCGTCGTCATCTGCTCCTTGTTTGCTGTTTCCAGCGCATGGAACTTGTTCCCGTCAGAGGATGACTTACGGAGTTGTTCGAGCTGTTGCGCCCGGAAATCAGCCACTTGTTGCATCGTCGCTAGGTTGTCCTTGAGCGCCTCGACTTCGTCGAGCTTAGCCTTCCAGTTCTGATCGTAGATCGCTGTAGTGTGCCGAACCGCAGCTACGTGCGTATTGAACTGGTGATTGAGCTTGCGGAGTCGCTTCCTGAGCTTCTTCTTGCTGGCCATTTAGTTAGCCTCGGTTGGTGTTGCCTGCTTGATCAGCACTTGAGCCCAGAATGCGACACCGACCTCAGCCGGCACCATGCGCGGCGTGGTCTGCATCGTGCGCGCGAGGAAGCCCACCACGGTGTGCCAGTCGGCCGGCGTCTTGTTGACCTGGCGTGCGAGGATGAAGACGTCGATCAGCTCGGCGAGGTCGAGCGGCGTTACGAACGTCCTGAGCGCTTCATCGGCGTGCCTGCGCTTGAACGTCTCGGCCCACCCCGACGGGCCGCGCGCGACGTAGACCTTGGGCCCGATGGTGGGTTCGCCGAATTCGATGCCGCGGTTGTCGGGGTTCATGTTCATCATTTGGGGGAAACTCGGGACGTGAGTTAGGCTGATCTCGTCGCCATAGAATTGAAACGGCGACAAGGAGTCACAAGATGGGTCGCCTTCCTGCACAGTTCGCTGGCCGCGTTATCAACGATCGCTTCCCGTACGAGTTCTCCGGCGAGCTCAAGCTCACCACCGGGCAGGCGCTCACGCAGTTCCCGGACTCGACGTTCCTCCACTCGATCGACAAGCCGTTCGAGATCCACCGCATGATCCCGCGCGTGTTCGGGCAGGATGGATCCGATGTGCTGCTCGCGACCCAGCCCGATCAGGATCTCCTGCTCGCGCTCGTCAAGTTCACGCTGACCAACCTCGGGATCAACCAGGTGATGACCAAGGCGCCCACGCGGCTCGCCGCCGTCGTCAAGGGCTCCTCGGAGCGCACGTGGGAGTGGGCCGAGCCGCAGACGCTCGAACGCGGCCAGGAACTCCAGGCCGCATGCCAAGCGCTCACGTTCCCGACGTTCAACCCGGCGGCCTCGTCGCTGATCGTGCTGCTGACGTTCGAGGGATTCCTGCTCCAAGTGGCACCACCGTCGGACAACCGGTAGCCTACAAGCCGAGGCTGACAGGTGACCAAAACCGACGACACGTTCTACACGCGGTTCAAGACCTGGGCCGTGCCGAACATTGGCACGGACTCGTCGGCGACCGCGGCGGCGAACGTCGCATACAACCCGACCAAGTGGCTGCGCGTGCTCGTGCGGAACATCGCTCAAGCGATCGATGTGACGCTCGCGCTCTCGAACCAAGCGCTCACACAAGTGCCGCCGGGCGATGACACGTTCCTGCTACCGGCGGGGCAGTCCGAGGTGTTCGTCCTCGCCCCCGGACAGAAGCTCTTCGCGTCGTCCGCTGGCAGTGGGGCGCAGGTCTCGGTTGCGATCTCGGTCGCGCTCCCGACTGAGATCCCGATCCAGAGTGGGCACGCCAGCTAGCTCTTGCGCCGCGAGGATGGGCTCGGCCCAATCCATGAGCTCGGCGATCCCTCGGATCGTTCGTTCTGGGAGGGGCATGGGTCGGCTTCTGTCGCATGTTGCGCGGCTGCGCGCAAGCGTGGCAGCCTCATGGTGTAGGGTCTGACGCGATGGAACCGAAGGCCATCATCATCGTGTTCGTGATGTCGGGCTGCCCTGCGTGCGCCGAGTACACGCCGCGGTTCGAGCGGATGGTCAAGACGTTCCAAGCGCACGGGCAGCCGCTGGTCTACCACCAGAACAACAAGGCTCCGGCGCCCGGTACGATCCCGATCGTCATGCTCGATGGCGCGAGCGCGGACCCGAGCGTCGTCGCGCTCGCCGACTACTACAAGGTCGAGGGCATGCCGACGACGATCCTGCTCACGCACAACGCGAAGCCCGCGATCAAGCTCGGCGGCGTCGATGACGTCGAGGTGCACGAGCTGCTCAAGTCGGCTTGCATCGCGAACAACCGATGAGGTTCGACCCGTTTCGCCCCGGGCTTGTGACGATCACCAGGACCGATCCGTTCGGTCGCCGGCAACCGGAGTTGCCGCAAGCGATCGTGCGGCAACGCAACTGGTTTTCGAGATTCATGCGAACAATCCTCGGGCTGCGGTAGCATCGAGTGAGACATGCAGCAAGTCGTACCCACTACGGCCGGCGCTTCGATGTGGGACTACGCTTTGCAGTGGGGTGTCCTCGGGATCGCGGTGCTGGTGTTTGCACTCGTGATCCGACATCTCTATGCGCGTCGCGAGGAAGATCACGCAGCTTTTGCCGCCGAGCGAACCAAGATGTTCGAGGCGTCCTTGCGCAAGGATGCGGACCACGCGGCCGAGCTCGCCCGGATCCGGCTCGATGCAGAGGTCAAGATCCGTGAGGCGACCGAGCGCTACGCCGACGCCGTTCATGCCGACATGCAGGAGAGCCGAGCACGCGAGGATTCAATCCGTCGCGAGTTCTCGGATCTCATGGAGACGATCGCGTCCAAGGCTGCGGAAGCCAGCGACGCCACGAGGCAGGTGCTCGACAAGATCTACGAGCGCTTCCTCGGTCCACGCAAGCCGGGGTACTAACCCCCGAGGAGCATGCCATGGCCACCGGTCAACGTAGGAAGTCCACCAACGCAGAGCACAGCGCCACCACTGATCGGATGCGCGCCGCGAGCGTTCGCGCGTTCGATGCCTACGCTGGTGTACAGCGCAAGGCAAACCGGATCCTCGAAGAGCTCGACGAGGTCACGGCGCCGCATGGTATGCCGACGATCGAGCTACACGACGAGGACTCGGCGGTTCACGCGCTCGAAGATGCGCAGCGCGTGCACGGCGAACTCGCCGCGGTCAAGGCTGGCTAGTGCGCCTGCGTGTCTGTACGTTCGGCTACGAATACGATCGTGGCCGGTGGACTCCGACCGACGGGACGGAGCGCTTCATCACCGATGACGGCGCCCTCGGATGGCTCGGTCTCGGCCTTTGGATCCCGTACAAGCGGCTGCCGAACTTCCTCACGGCTGCCGAAGCCGCCGCCGAAAAGGTTCAAGCCCGCCAGTCTTTCGACCGACGGGCTTGAGCTGAGGCTCCTAGCCCCCAGCAACCCTCCGCACGCTCAGCGACCTCCGCTACGACGATCGCGCGGGGTGGGACGCGCGGTCGAAGGAGATGGCTAGCGCCGCTTCTTGAGCGCGCGCTTGACGCACGCGCCGAGCTGCTTGCCCGAGGTCGGGCCCTCACGGAAGCACGCCTTGGCGGCGGCACCGAACTTCTTGTTCCAGGCAGTGATCTTGCGCTTCTTGCGACGACGACGGGCCATAGCGTTCTCCTTCTAGCGGCGGGGACCCGGACGCAGCACCTTGTTAGCCGGCGTCGCAGGACGAACCGGGGGGCTCACAGCCGGGCGCACGACGGGACGCGTACAACACGCGGCCTTCGGGGCGACAGGAAGGGGCTTCCGACTCATGGTCAAAGCCTATCACCGCTTCGGAGTTTTTGGCCAGCACGCCAAGATCGTCGCTACCGTCACGCATGCGGTCATCAGGACCGCGACGAGAAAGGTCTCATCCGACACGTTCTGCCGCCCGGCGGAACCATCCACGGGTGAACCCGAGCATGCCCAGGAAGATCCCGCCGAGCACGGCGAGGGTCAAGCCATTGGTCGAGGCTTGTCGTGGGCAGAACGGCAGATCACTCGGCCACCACGGGCGTCGTGCCGGCAGTGCGAGCGCTTCCATCCCGCGTTGCATGAGCGCTTGCCCTGCGGGCGAGCTCGCCGACACGCCCGGGGTGATCTGGAGGAACGTTCGCCAATGATCAACACCGGGCAACGGACCGACCCAATACTTGCCCTGTGACGCGAGCCGCGCGACGTAGTTGTTGAGCGCTGCCTGACCCTGAGAGATCCACGCCTCGGGCCCGTCTTGATCGTCGGCGCCGTTCGCGAAGTCAGCGCTCTCGCCGGTGATCACGAGGTTCGCGAGGAGCACGGTGAGCAGCGTCGGATCGGCCGCCGTCGTCGCCCATCGGCCATAGGGAGCGGTCGAGACACCAGTGCCGACGCCGTGGATCGGACCGTAGAACCCGCGGTTGGGGTGTCCTGCCGGCTGACGATACAAGAGCAGCCCGTTGATCGATGTGCCTTCGCGCCGCGCGCGATTGACAGCCGCTTCCCCGACGGCGACACGTTCTTCTATCGTGCCGTTACCGACCTCGCCTTGCATGTAGCGCGCGAGCGTGTACGCGTCGAGTGACAGGCTCGACAGGTAGCCGGCTTGCTGGAGGCGCTGCTCGGCGTTCGCGCGCATGCTCTCGGGCGAGCACGGGATGTTCCCACTCGCGTTGGTCGAGCAGCCTGATCCGATGGTGACTTGTGGCGCGGCGGCGACCGGCGCGAAGCGCTGGTGCCACCACGGAAGGCAAGTCGTCGGAGTCGCCATGGTCTGTCAGCCACAGATGCTACCGTGCCTGGCTGTGAAGCGAAAGAAGCCCGCGAAGACACCCCAAGTCGTCAAGACATCAGCGGCGTCCATCACGTCGGAGATCCGGCCATTCATGGGAGACGCGAAGGACATGATCCCGATCGAGGAGGTCGCCAAGCGGCTCGACAAGGACGGGCCCTACGACAACTCGCTCGGGTTTCAACGTGTCCGAGTGCTTCCGGGGGACACCTACAAGGATTCGTCGACGGTGATCATCATCCCGTCGCGCGACCCGTTGTTTCACTATCGGGTCGTGCAGAGCTGGGAGGGCCTCGCGAAACCGATGAACCAGAAATGCGCGAAGCTGTTCTGTATCGGTGACGAGGTCGGGCACGCCTACGATCGGATGATCAAGGACATCCTTGCGAACCCCGAGCTCGGGAAATGGAAGTACATCCTGACGCTCGAAGCCGACAACCTGATCCCGCCCGATGCGTTGATCCGGCTGATCGAGACCATCGAGGCCGGCAAGTTCGACGCCGTCGGTGGGCTCTACTTCACCAAGGGTGACATCAACATGCCGATGGCCTACGGTGATCCCGAGCATCATCGCAAGACCGGCGAGCTGGAGTTCCGGCCCCGCAACGTCTTGCAGGCTCTCCAGAACGGGCATGTGATGCCGGTCAACGGGATCGCGATGGGCTGCTCGCTCTATCGTATGAGCCTGTTCCGTGAGGTCGATCCGCCATGGTTCGTGACGGTGAACGAGCCAGGTGGATCGTTCACGCAAGACCTCTGGTTCTGCAAGCAAGCGCTCGCAAAGGGCAAGCGGTTCGCCGTCGATCTACGCGTCAAGGTCGGCCATCTCGATCTCGTCACTGGTCAGGTCTACTAGACCTGTCAGCCTCGCCGCGTAGAGTCTCAGGCATGAACATTCTGTTGACCGGTGGTGCCGGCTTCCTCGGGCATCACATCACCGAGCATCTGCTCAAGACCACCGACGCGAACATCGTCATCCTCGACAAGCTCACCTACGCGAGCGTGGGCTTCGATCGGCTTCGTGGCATCGCGGCGTACGACGACAAGCGCGTGCACGTGCTCGGCTGCGACCTCAGCCGGCCGATCCCCGAGGGCATCTCTCAGGAGGTTGGGCAGGTCGACTACGTGATCCACGCGGCCGCGGAGACCCATGTCGACAACTCGATCATCGACCCGATGCCGTTCATCCGGTCCAACATCGAGGGCACGCATCATCTCCTGTGGTGGCTCGGGCAGTCCCAGAAGGGCCTGCGCCGGATCTTCCTGGTCTCCACCGACGAAGTCTACGGGCCGGCGGCCTGGGACGCGCCGGGCAACGTCGAGACGGATCCATTCCGACCCGCGAACCCCTACGCGGCGGCGAAGGCCGGCGGCGAGTGCATCGCGATGGCCTACGCGAACACCTACAAGCTGCCCGTCACGATCGTCAACACGATGAACCTGTATGGAGAGCGGCAGGGCGCCGAGAAGTTCATCCCGCTCGTGATCCGCAAGGTACTCCGCGACGAGCGTGTGCTCATCCACGCGGATCCGACGCGCACGCGCGCCGGCACGCGGTTCTACATCCACTGCCGGAACTACGCCTCGGCGTTGTCGTTCCTCGTCACACGAGATCAGAATGCGGGCGTCAGTGCTCTGGATGGGCCCCCGCCGCCTCCCCTCAAGATCCACGTCGCAGGCGAGCGCGAAGTCTCGAACCTCGAACTCGCGCAGGCGATCGCGAGGATTATCGGCAAGCCGCTCAACTACGAGCTGGTCGACTTCCACAGCTCGCGCCCCGGGCATGACCTGCGCTACGCGCTCGATGACAGCCTGATCCGCTCGATGGGCTGGAAGCAACCCGTCGACTTCGAGGCGAGCCTCGAACGCACCGTGACCTGGTTTCTCAGCCACCGCGAGTGGCTCGACCGCGGCATCCTCCTCAACAAGTGAGCTCGAACATGGCCCCCAAGAAGAAGCCGAAGTTGTCCAAGGTGCTCGCGCAGACCGCGGCGGCCGCGCCGCCAGTCGTGATCGCGCCGCCGGACGTGACCCGCAAGCTCGACCTCGCGTGCGGGCAGACACCCCGCGAAGGATTCGAGGGCGTCGACATCTGGCCCGGCGCGAAGCACGTCGTTGATCTGACGCGCTACCCGTGGACCTGTCACTGCACGGAGTGCCAGGGCAAGCCGTTCGCTGACAGCTCCGTCGCCGAGCTCCACTGCTCGCACTACATCGAGCACATCGATATGCTCATGGTCGACAAGACCGGAGCGCCGGTGTGGCCAGGTGATCCGCAGCGGGCCGAGGCGAAGGATGCGCTGTTCGCGTTCTTCGACGAGGCGTTTCGGATCCTCGTGCCGGGTGGTTGGTTCGACGTGATCGTGCCATCGGGCCGGTCTGATCGCGGGTTCCAAGATCCGACCCATCGGCGGTTCATCGTCGAGTCCACGTTCGCGTACCTGTTCAAGCCGTGGCGTGATGGCAACAAGCTCGATCACTACAACGTGCTCTGCAACTTCGGTGGCATCGTCAACAAGAGCGTGCCGGCCGAGACGAACATGCTGCACCCGGAGGCTCAGGTGCGGCACTTCACGCACTACTGGAACGCCGTGTTCGACTGGCACGTGCGCCTCCAGTCGCTCAAGCAGCCGACGGTGCTCACTCCGACGCCGTGACCCTCGGCGTCCGACGGCCGGACGGATGATCGACCGGAAATTCCGGTCCGTGTTACGTTCGGAGCATGGCGAACGTTCAGGTGCTCCAAAACGCGGCCAATCGATTCGCGAACGTGGCCGGCTTCACGCCGATCGCGGTCGATGGCTCGGCGGGGCCGCGAACGCTCGACGCCGTGCAGCGGGCGTTGTCGTACATCTCGATCGAGACCGATAGCGGGCCGATCTCGCCGGCCGTGTCTTCCCAGGCAGCCGCGTTCGCGGCCAATGCGGCGCGGTCGACCTCCGTGCTCACGGCCAACGCGGCGCAGGTCGGCGCGTTCTTGAACTACGTCGCCGACATCTCGCATCTGCCGGCGGTCTACGGACCGCAGATCGTGCCGCAGACCAACGCCGCGGTGGCCGCTGCATCGAACATCCTGCCGACGATTCACACCAACTCGGCGGCGGCCTCGGTGCTCAACACGCTCAAGGGTCTCCAGCCCTGGCAGAAGGTTGCGCTCGGAGCGCTCGCGGTGCTCGGCGCGTTGGCGATCTCGACCAAGCTCCGCGAGCGCAAGCAGCAACTCCAGGGCTACGGGTACTAGGAGTCGACGATGAGCGAGCTCATCAGGTTTCCGCCCAGCACCGCAACCGCAACGCAGGTTGCGGAGTCCGATCAGATCATCACGCTGTTCTCAGGTGCCACGCTGCACAAGGGCGGCGAGGCTGCCTACACCGACATCTCCGCGTGGAAGAAGGCGCAGAACGGGAAAGCGTCGACGTACACTGGTGTCGTCTTGGAGTTCCTCTCGACCGAGGAAGCTCCGACCGTCGGCAACGGTACGCTCGCGCAGGCGATCGGGCTGTTCGGTGAGATCTCCGGCTCCGGCGGCGGCAAGTTCTTGCTCGGGCTAGTCGGGATCAACCTCGGTGGTACCGTCCCGCAGGTTCCGCTCGTGAGGAATGCAGCCGCGGAGAACATCGGCATGGCGCAGCTCACGGCCGACATCTCGGCCTACGACAAGCTCTCGATCGGCGGCGTCTTCAACGATGTTGCTGTTCCGGCGGCGGCGACACTGACCGTCAAGGTGCGCCCCGTGTCGGAACGAGAGTACCTGGGGTAGCCGTGGTGGGCGAGGCCCCGTTCATCATCCCCAACGGAGGCTTCATCCCTCGTGGCAACGGTGGCGGTGGCGGTGGCGGTGGCGCGTCTGGTTCGCTGGCCTACGTCGTGCGCTTCACGGCGACCGGCGGTGAGACCACGACTGACGTCCCGATTGGCTTCACGATGCCGACAGCGAACTACGCGATCGTGGCGGGCATGGCCGATGTCGCCAGCGGCGTGATCCCGCAGTTCCCGATCGCGTTTCGTACGACCACGCAGTTTCGGATGCTCACGCCAGCACTCACGGCCGGCGATGTGATCGAGATGATCTTGGTGCCGAGGTGATCCC
>JAKOVA010000225.1 GCA_029782335.1 Actinomycetes bacterium
CTCACTGGGTCGCTTGCAGAAGGGCCGCCATGCGCTGATGAACGAGATTGATCGCCTTGAGCGGGCGAAGCATGACTTTGAACTCGACGATGCGACCCGCCTCATTCCACCTGATGATGTCGACGCCGTTGACGAAGACGCCGTCGATTTCCGTTTCGAACTCGAGCATGGCGTCCGTAGCGCCAATGATCTCGCGCACGTAGCGAAAGCTTGGGTTGAAAAAGACGTGGAAGGCCGCTGACAGGTAGGCGGCGGTGATCTTCTTGCCGCGTTGCGGCGTGTGAACGACGGGGGAGTAGAACACGGCCTCTTCAGCGAGTAGCGCGTCCAGCCCACGTGGGCTTCTTTCCTTGACGAGACGATGCCAGGCCTCGATTGGATGCTCCGCCATGCGTGTCTCCGAGGTTGTGCCTGCCGCCTGACGCTCGAGTCGAGGGGCCCGACGCGGCATGGTGCCAGGCGCGCCCGACGGATGATAGACCTCACTCTGGCGTCCCCCATGTTGCGCCGCTGCCGGATGACTCGTCGCGGACGCGGGCCACCAAGCTGCCAGCGCTGGCCACCCGGCAGACCCATGCGGGCCGGGTCCGGCGCCTCCGGACGAAGTCGGCGGCAACGCATACTACGAGACAGGCAGGGATCGGGGCCGTGTTGCCGTGCAACATCGAGGTGGCGAACGGCTCCGGCCTGTCGGATTTTTTTACATCCAGCGCGGCTCTGCGCCGATGACAGGATCAGTATCTCTGTAAAAACAAAGGTCTTGAAATAATCGGCGCGCTTCTTGCTTGTCATGGACATCGCTTCAGTTCTGCCGCAAGAAGGGAGGAATCATGATCGCGATCGGCCGCCTCATCCGCGCAAGCGCCGCCCTCGGCCTTGCCCTGGCCTCCAGCCTCGCCTCCGCAGCCCCCTTCGCTCCGGTCATCGACGACTTCTGGATCGTCAAGAATGGCAGCGAGATCTTCCGCGATGCGTTCGACGACGGCGTCGTGCCCCCGAGCGGACCGGATGGCGACAACACCTACGTCACGAGCGGGCAGCCGGGCTTGACCGGCGAATCGGGCGGCAAGTTGACCATGACGCCGTCTCTCGGCGACAAGGTATTGATCACGTCGACCCTTGCAGACACGACCACCGCAGGAATGCGCACGCTGGCGACCAACCCGGCCAACTCCAACATCCTCGACCAGGCAAGTGCGTTCTCGATCCACGGCCTGTTCGACATGTCGAATCTCCCCGCGGTCACTGGCCAGAGCTTTGGCATCCGCGCCATCGATCGCGCGCCCACCCTCGGGTTCGACGGCAACAACACCTTCTATCTCTTCGTCGGCGTGTCCGGAATCACGGGGGACGTCGGCGTCTTCTTGCGGCTGAACGATTTCGAGTCGAATACCAGCTTGGCGCTGTGGTCGAGCCCCATCGATTCGGTGCTGGCCGGCGCGGACCAGATCGAGCTGGTGCTCTCCAAGGCCGCCGGCAGTGACCAGATCAACGCTTCCTATTCCCTCTTCGACTACGACCTCGTCGACCCGATTCTGCAGACCGCGTCGATCCTGAACGCGGGAGCGCTCTATCAGCCGGAAACCGGTCCGGGCGGCTCGCCCGTGACCGAAGCCTTCGTTCGCGGCCAGTTCATGTCCACCGACCGCATCACCGTGCCGGAGCCCGCCAGCCTGGTCCTGCTCGGCATCGGTCTGGGGGGCGTGGTGCTGGCGCGCAGACGTGCACGGAACCATTCGACTCGGTCCGTCAGCAGGTGACGAGATCCGTATGGCCGAAGCCCTTCGAGTAGTCGAGCACCGAAATGACTGTCGGCGTTACGCGGAACAACCGGACTTCGTCCGGGCTCGGCATCTTCATCGGCAACGGCGGCGCATCGGGGTACTTCAGCGGAAGCATGCGCAACACCTTCTCGGCTTCGGCCCGATCATCCACCGGGCGCGCGTGCGCTGCCATCGACAGACCGGTGATCGCCATCAGATCCGCGGTATCGTGATCGATCGTGAGCGAGATCCGATCATCTCGC
>JAKOVA010000234.1 GCA_029782335.1 Actinomycetes bacterium
CGCCGACGCCGCGCAGCGCACCGAGATCCGCTCGCCGATGAAGGGGACCGTGAAGAGCATCACGGTGACCACGATCGGCGGAGTCGTCCAGGCCGGCCAGGAGATCATGGCGATCGTACCGACCGAGGACACGCTGGTGATCGAGGCCTACGTGCGGCCGGCCGACGTGGCGTTCATCCACCCGGGACAGAAGGCCGTGGTCAAGATCAGCGCCTACGACTACGCGATCTACGGCGGGCTGGAAGGCACCGTGGAGAACATCAGCCCCGACACGCTGCGCGACGAACGCCGGATAGCCACTCCGGTGGCCGACGTGGCGGACGAGGCGAACTCGTACTACCGGGTACGGGTGCGCACGAAGACCAACTCGCTTGCCACGCCCGCCGGACGACTGCTGCCGATCATTCCGGGCATGACGGCAACCGTGGAAATGCTGACCGGCCGCAAGACCGTGCTGCAGTACCTGATCAAGCCGCTGAACCGGGCGAGCGAGGCGCTTCGCGAGAGATAGAAGGCGACCGTTTGCTGGAATGCATCACGGTCATTCGGCCGCGTTGCCACTAGACTGCCCGGCAGTTGGCGCCACGGCCTCGGGTGCCGCCATTCCTCTACCGATTGCGAGGCCTGCCCTGAGGGGGATCGAAATGTACCTGGATCGTCTGACTGGCCGGATGCGAAGCGGCGTCGCGGCCGGTGTCCTGGCTCTTGCCGTGGCCGGCTGCGGCGGCGGTGGCGGCAGCAGCAGCAGCAGCGGTGGCGGCGGAGGTGGCGGAGGCGGAAACCCGCCGCCGACCCCGGTGGCCGTGGCATCGATCACGCTGCCGGCCGACAACGGCATCGCGTTCGTCGGGGCCGCCAAATCGATCCCCGCGGTCGTCAAGGGCGCCGACGGCTCGACGCTGACCGACCGCACCGTCTCGTGGACCTCGAGCAACACCGCCATCGCCACCGTGGGCGCCACCGGGGCCCCGGGTTCGGCGACCGGGGTGGCCGAAGGCACCGCGGTACTCACTGCCACCGTCGAGGGCAAGTCCGCGACGATGACGGTGTACGTGCGCAAGACCCCGACCGACCTGGCCGGGTACAAGGCGCTGTTCCCGTTCGTCGCGCCGAGCGACAGCTTCGTCGTGGCCTCGGACATCAGCCAGGCCTACAGCGATGCGCGGCTCGACCAACTGCTCAAGTCGTGGAACTTCTTCCAGGGCTTCTTCCCCAAGCAGCCCGGGGGCTGGGCGGAGATGTACTACACGTGGGACTCCGCGATCGTGTCGAGCCAGGGCGGTACGGCTTGCCCGTCAGCGGCCCTGGCAGACCTCGAAGGTCGGTTGTTGCGGACCTGCTACGAGGCGGGTACGACCACCAATAGCTTCCTGGTCGCGCCCGACCTCGACGCAGCCACCGGGGTAGTCAGCATCGACAATGCGACCGCCTTGGCGACCGTGAGCCAGTCGTTCATGGACGCGATCACTGCTTCCGACAGCTACAAGTGGCCGTGGCTCTGGGAAGGCCTGAGCACCGCGTTCAGGTCCGGCGACTTCGCCAACGGACCATACACGATGCGCGCGCTGACCCGACCCCGAGCGCACCGCGTTCAAGCAGGCGCAGACTGCCGGCACGCTGTTGACGCTGCCTGACCTGGTCGCCCTGACCCGCGACCGCGGCACTCCGCCGACCGGAACCTGGTTCGCGCAGGAAACGATCGCGGAACCGCAGGCGTCCGTACTGCTCAACTACCTGTTCATCAACAACCAGACGGTGGTCAAGGACCTGTTCGCGGCGATCGATGCGGGCACCGTTACGAGCAGCGCCGACGCGTTCGCGTTCGTGCTGACCGGCATCGGCAAGACGGCGGATCAACTCGATACCGCCTACAAGGCCTACGGCGCGTCGCTGTAGCGCGCACTCCGGATCGCGGGGCACTAACGGCATTCGTGCCCCGCGATCGGAGTCCAGCACGTCGAACTCTCTCCTCTGCCCGTGGGATCCGCCCTGCTGTCGATCCCGCGACGTCGTGCCCTGGGGTCGCCGGTCGCAACAGTGGCGCTGCTCGGGCTCGCCTTCGTCGTGACGCACATGCTGAAGCTGCAGGGTTATCCCGAGCCATTGGGATTGCGCCAGCGCCACGCGATGGAGATTCGTGGTCGGCGTGATCCTCTTCATCGACGCGCGGCTCGGTTATCTCCAGGCCGAACCCGCGCGCGTGCCGGCGGTCGCGCCGGCGCCTGCCAGACGGACGTGAACGGCTACGCGTAACGCCTGAACACCGGTTTCACCGGGCGCCCGCGCAGGTATTTCTCCGGCCCGTCCTCGAGCGCGCGGCGATACACGCGAAGCGCCTCGCCGGCGGCTTCGACCGTGGCGTCGATGTCCTTCTCGCTGTGCGACCAGCTGACGACGAACGACGGCGCGATGACCCCGCGTGCGACCATCTCCTGCATGAACAGCGTCCGGAACAGCTGGCTCGGCTTCTTCTGCGCATCGCGCGTCCCGAACAGCAGGTTGCAGTCGCGGCTGGCGACATCCACGTAGCCGACCAGACCGTTATCGGCCACAACCCGGTCGAAGCCGGCGCGCAGTCGTGCGCCGCGCGCATACAGCGTCTCGATCACCGGATTGTCGCGATAGAAGCGCATCGTCGCGATCGCCGCGGCGAGGCCGTGGGTTTCGGCGCCGTGCGTCGTCGACATCAGGAACACGCGCTCGCGATCGTGGCCCATCCCGCCGAGCTTCATGATCTCGCGGCGGCCGGCA
>JAKOVA010000237.1 GCA_029782335.1 Actinomycetes bacterium
CCGGTCGGCGCCTACTTCCTGCACCTGAAGACGTACACCCAGAACGGCGTGGGCGAGGAGTACGAATCCAAGTGGTGGCCGGAACTGCAGAAGATGGTCGGCAAGGAATACCTCGATCCTGAAGCTTCGCACCTGACGCATCGTCCGATCCCGACCTGCCTGCGCAACCACGCATTGATCAGCGAGATCAACGCCGGCCGCGGCCCGATCCACATGGTGACGATGCGCGCCTTCCAGGACCCGCACCTCGAAGAAGTCGGCTGGGAGAACTTCCTGGGCATGACCGTCGGGCAGGCGGTCCTGTGGGCCGCCACCGACGTCGACCCGAAGAACGAGAACCCCGAACTGACCACCTCCGAGCCCTACGTGATGGGCTCGCACGCGACCGGATCGGGCGCCTGGTGCTCGGGCCCCGAGGACGTGTCGCCCCCCGAGTACTTCTGGGGCTACAACCGCATGACGACGGTCGAAGGTCTTTTCGGGGCCGGCGACGCCGTCGGCGGCACGCCGCACGCGTTCTCGTCGGGCTCGTTCACCGAGGGCCGGCTGGCGGCGAAGGCTGCCTGCAAGTACATCGACGACGGCAAGGCGGAGGGCATCGTCGTCTCGCAGGCGCAGATCGATCGCCTCCAGCAGGAGGTGTACAAGCCTCTCGAGCACTATCGCATCTACCGCAACACGATCGTTGCGGGCGACGTCAATCCGCACTACATCAACCCCCAGCAGGGGCTGGACCGCCTGCAGAAGCTGATGGACGAGTACTGCGGCGGAGTGTCGGCCAATTACATGACCAACGAGAAGCTTCTGAACATCGGTCTGAAGAAGCTCAGGATCATGGAAGAGGATCTCGAGAAGCTGGCCGCCGCGGACCTGCACGAACTGCTGCGGGCGTGGGAGCTGAAACACCGTCATCGCGCCGCCGAATGCGTCACGCATCACACGATGTTCCGCAAGGAGACGCGCTGGCCCGGCTACTACTACCGGGGCGACTACCTGAAGGTGGACGACCAGAACTGGCACGTGCTGACGGTCTCGCGGCGCGACCCGAAGACGGGCGAGTACACGATGGAGAAGGCGCCCTGCTACCACCTGGTGGGCGACGAGCAGTAGCACGGTCGCCGGCGACGCGCGTGAACATCATCGAGAAGACGGACGACGAGATCCTGGCGATGGCCGCCCCCCTGTGGCGCAACCTCGTCAGGTACTCGAACGAGGGCAAGTACGGCGACTTTTCCAGGAACTTCTCCAGCTCGCTGGCGCGCGCCATGGATCAGGTGGCCGCCGGCCACCAGTTCGCCCACAGCGAGCTGGCCCGGAGTCTGTCCGACCAGTTCGACACGCTGGGTATCATCCGTCGCGGCGAACACGTGACCGTCCTGTTCCGGCAGCGCAGCACGAAGAAGCCCGGCGAATGGCTCGGCCGACTCGTGCTCGGCTACGAGGACGGGCAACTCAGGATCTTCGGTGCCTCCATCTTCTGACCACTC
>JAKOVA010000240.1 GCA_029782335.1 Actinomycetes bacterium
CAGGTAGACAGCTCCTCCGGCGCTCTGGGTAGCGCGGCGCGTGCGGCCGTCGATGCGCTCGTTCCTGTGATCGCGCACGCACCCGCCGACGGGACCGTGCGCGAGAAATGGCTGGAGCAGATGTTCGCGGCGATCCAGGACGATGATCCACCTTACCTTGAGCTTCTCGATGAGCGCTGGGGTGAGTTGTGCGCGACGCAGGAAGTGGCGTCACGATGGGCGGACCGCCTGAAGGATCTCGTTCAGCATGTCCATGCCGAGCGGCGTCGCGGTCGGCACGCCTTCACTCGATCCGAGTCGGCCTGCTACAGCGCGTTGTTTGCCGCGGGCCGGCAAGATGAGCTGATCGCCCTGATTGGCAGCAACCCGCGCCCCATGTGGAATGACCTGCTGTGGGTCGGTCGGTGCAGTGTGGCCCGAGGCGAGATCGACGAAGCCATCGCGTTCATGACGAAGGCCGTGAATCCGTGGACGCCGATGGCTGGGCTCGCGCGCTTCGCCGAAGGCGTCCTGCTGCAGGCGGGCCGCCGCGTCGAGGCGTACGAGAAGTATGCGCTGGAGGCAAACCGCGCCACGACATACCTCGCGACCTTTCGTCTGCTGTCGAAGAAGTATCCCGAGATCGACGCGGATCGGCTTCTGACAGATCTCATCGCGACCACGCCCGGAGAGGAGAGCAAGTGGTTTGCCACGGCGAAGACGCTCAAGCGATTCGACCTGGCGATGCAGCTTGCGTGGAAATCGCCCTGCGATCCGAAGACGCTGATCCGCGCCGCCAGGGACAACGTCGCGAAGAACCCGGCGTTTGCCGCAGAAGTCGCGCTCGCGGCGTTGTACTGGATCTGCCAAGGTAGGGGCTATGAACTGACCTCACTCGACGTGCAAATGGCGTACCGGTTCGCGACCGAGGCTGGTCTGGCGCTCGGGCAATCGGAGCGCGTGGCGCTGCGAATCCAGACGATGCTCAAGCCGATGACCCGGGAGGTTCGATGGGTCAGAGAGAGGTTGAACTTGCCGGCTTCCTCGGAAGCGGGCCGCTCGTGAGCGGATGAGTTCGGCATCTATCGCGGTCTATCGGATCCAAGCGGCGTGTTTTGTCGGTCGGGGTGACGGTAAACTCGCGCAGCGTGTTAGAGAATTTCAGCAGCTGCGCGGACTTGGAATGCTGCGAGACAATAGAGTGGGAGTGA
>JAKOVA010000260.1 GCA_029782335.1 Actinomycetes bacterium
ATGGTCGCCCTGGTGATCGGCTCGCTCGCGGTGCTCGTCATCCAGCAGGTGATGGCGGTCTTCGAAGGGCAGAAGCGGACCAGCAGCGGCGGATCGGATGCCCAGGTCAATGGCGCCGTCGCGCTCTTCTCGATCGAGCGCGAGATCAGGCAGGCGGGATACGGCCTGTTCGGCGGCAACGGCCCGCTCTGCCCGCTGGGCGTCAACATCTATTTCAACGGCACGACTGTCTCGGATGGCGGCACCTTGAGGCCGGTCGTCGTCATGGACGGCGGAGCGGGCCCGGACGCGATCGAGTTCCTCCGCTCGGATACCGATTTCGCGGCCATCCCGACTTCGATCGTCAAGAACATGCCGAATGCCTCCTCGGTGATCACGGCGGACAGCAACGCGGGACTCGCCCAGAACCAGGTATTCCTCGTCGCCGGCAAGGACGGGGGCAAGGTCTGCACGCTGATGCAGATGTCGCAGGATCCGCAGAAGACCGGCAACGGGTGGAACCTGCAGCACAACTCCGGACAGTATCCGTACAACCCGTCCAATCCGAACAACGCCTTCAAGACCGCGCCCACCTACGAAATCGGCGATGCGGTCGTGAACATGGGCAACCTCGTGCACGGGCGCTACCAGGTGCTCTGCGACCGATTGACGCAGGTCGATCCGACGACGGCCGCCGCGCCCTACACCTGCGCGAACGCCACGCCGCTCGTCGACGAAATCGTCGACCTGCAGGCCCAATACGGCATTGCTCCGGCCGGCAGCGTGCAGATCAGCCAGTGGTGCGACGCGACCGCTGCCTCCACCTGCGGAGACTGGAGCAACCCCGGCGCGGCCGACCTGTCGCGGATTCGCGCCGTGCGCATTGCGGTGGTGGCGCGCAGCGTCCAATACGAAAAGGAACAGGTCAGCCCCGCGACCCTGGCCCTGTGGGAAGCGGGTGATCCGGGCGACCCGCCGCCGAGCCGGGCGCTCACCGACGACGAACGTCACTACCGGTACAAGGTCTTCACGACCATCGTGCCGATCCGAAACGTGATCTGGGGGGGCTGATGGAACCGGCCACCATCTCTCCGGCCGCGCGAAAGCAGCGGGGCATCGTCCTGCTGATCGCCCTGATCGCGCTGGTCGCGATTTCCCTCGGGGGCATCGCACTGATGCGCATGGTCGACGCCGGCGTCATGATCTCCGGCAACCTCGCCTTCAAGCAGACGGCAGCCCAGGCCGGCGACGCGGGAACCGAGGCGGCCATCGAATGGCTGACCGCAAGCAGCGACGAGCTCGCGAGCGACGTCGCAGCCGCCGGCTACTACGCGACCTGGCGCACCGGCTGCGACCTGCTGGGAACC
>JAKOVA010000244.1 GCA_029782335.1 Actinomycetes bacterium
CGCCCGGACGCGCCGAACATCGTCGACGCAGCCAGTAGCGTTGTGCGGACGGCCATTCGTCGTGCATCGATCGCGGCATCGAGTCAGGCCGCTCTCCGCACGTGACCGATCTCCAGACGCCGCCCGCCCCGTTCCCGTCCGTGACGGCCCGCCGCCGCCGCCGACGGGTGCACCCTCGGTGGTGGTGGGTGATCGCATCCATCGCCCTGGGGGCCCTGATCGGCGCGAGCCTCGCCGTGTGGGTCGCACCCGCCAGCGACGGCGCACGCGAACTCGCGACCGCACGCGCCGGGGCGAGCGGAGCCCAGCGACTCATCCCCGGCGACCTCATCAGCGGGGCCACCTCGCCGGCGCGACCCCCAATCCACACGATCGACAACCGCGTGTTCGTGGTCGGCGACTCCGTGATGCAGGGGGCGGCACCGTATCTCGCCGACTCGCTGAAGGGCTGGTCGATCATCGCCGACACCCGGGTCGGCCGCTTTCTCGACGAGGCGATCCGCGTGGTCGAGAAGCGGCGAGCCGACATCGGCGAGATCGTCGTGCTGAACCTCGGGAACAACTACAACGGCTCCGAGACGCAGTTCGCCGCCGAGGTCTCCGAGATGTTGGACCTGCTCGCCGGGGTGTCGCACGTCATCTGGATGAACGTGGGCGAGTTCAAGGCCGATCGGGTCGAGGTCAACGACACGCTCCGGGCCGCTGCGGAGACGCACAAGAACCTCACCCTGGTGGACTGGAACTCGTGGTGGAGCGAGAACCGCTCGTTCACCAGCGGCGATCGCCTCCACCTCACGCCCGACGGTGCGGACGCCTACGCGGCGTTGGTCGCCGCTGCGGTCACCCGGGTCACCCAGGCCGCGGGCGAGATCCCCGCCCCCGGGGCGAAGGAACCAAAGCTCAACACCTCCGGTCGGATCCCCTCAGGGTCGAACTCGTCGAGCTCCGGCGCATCGACCAGGCGCTCATCGGGGTCGAGTTCCTCGCGGCGGCGAGCAACAACGACGGTCCCCCCACAGACCCCCGACGACCCCGGTGACGGAACTCCGACCAAGCCGCCGTCGGGCAGCGGAACGACCGTGGCGCCCTCGACCCCACCGACCACACGTCCGCCGGCGACCACGCAACCGAGCGTCGCTCCCCCGACGACCCAGCCTCCGGTGACACCGCCCGGCCCCTGAGGCCGACCTCCCGACACGGACGCTGCGGCGCCGCCGACGAACACAGCCGCTCCCACGCTGCGGGGCTCAGGACAGCGCGACGTGTGCGGCGTCGACCAACTCCGGTCCGAGCAGGCGGCCGCCGAGATCGGCGAACCAGGTCACGTCACCGGTTGTGAGAAACGTCGGGGCCGGCGCAGGTTGCACCCGGTGCGACTCACCCGGCGACATATCGGCGACGCCGGAGTTCGCCAGCGCGGCGAGCACCTCGAAGGCCGTCTCGTCCGCGGAGGAAACCAGCACCACGTCGCGACCCATCACGTCGGAGAGCGTTCGGGCGAGATACGGGTAGTGGGTGCAGCCCAGCAGCAACGCGTCGATCCCAGCGGCAACCGCTGGCGCGAGGAGACGCTCGACGAGGACGTGCACCTGTTCGGAGTCGGTGTCGCCTCGCTCGACGAACTCGACGAGGCCCGGACACGCCAGCGCCGTGAGCTCGACATCGGGCGCGCTCGCCGCGACCGCCCGTTGGTAGGCACCGGAGTTGATCGTCCCGACGGTGCCGATCACGCCGACCCGTCCGCTGCGCGTCGCGCGCGCCAACGCCCGCACACCGGGTTCGATCACCCCGAACACGGGGATGTCGAGCCGTTCGGCCAACTCGTCGAGCGCGACCGCCGTCGCCGTGTTGCAGGCCACCACTAGAGCCTTGGGATCGTGCCGCATCAACTCGTCCGCGATCTGGTGGGCGAAGCGACGCACCTCCTCCGCCGGGCGCGGGCCGTAGGGGTACCGGGCGGTGTCGCCGAGATAGACGAGGCGTTCCTGGGGCATCAGGTCGATCACCGCTCGGGCCACGGTGAGACCCCCGAAGCCCGAATCGAACATCGCGATCGGCCGCAGGGCGGACGGCTCGTCTCCCGGGACGGTCATCGGCTGCCGTCCTCAGAAGTAGACGATCTTCTCGATGTGTTCGGCAGCGGCGGTGAGATCGTCGGTGTACGCGCCGGTCGAGAGGTACTTCCAGCCCGCGTCGCACACCACGAACACGATGGTGCCCGACTCGATCCGGCCGGCGACCTTCACCGCGCCGGCGAGCGCGGCGCCGGAGGAGATCCCGGCGAAACACCCGATCGACACCAGCCGCCGGGTCCACTCGAGGGACTCGAGGGGCCGGACGATCGACTTGCCGTCGAGCAGATCCTGTCCGCCCCACGCGTCGAACACCGGCGGAATGAATCCGTCCTCGAGGCTGCGGAGACCTTCGACGATCTCCCCCGACGGCGGTTCGACGGCAAAGACCTTCACGTCGGGCCGCTGTTCTTTGAGATACGTGCCGACGCCCATCAACGTTCCCGAGGTTCCGAGACCGGCGACGAAGTGGGTGATGTCGGGGCAGTCGGCGAGGATCTCCGGCCCGGTGGTGAGGTAGTGCGCGCGAGGGTTCGCGTCGTTGCCGTACTGGTAGAGGAACACCCATTCCGGGTGTTCCTCGGCGAGCGCCAACGCCCGTTTCACGGCACCGTTGGAGCCTTCCTCCCCCGGGGTGAGGATCAGCTCCGCGCCGAACACCTCCAACATCTGGCGGCGCTCTACCGAGACCGACGACGGCATCATCGTCTTGAGGTGGTAGCCGCGCTCACGGCAGATCATCGCCATGGCGATGCCCGTGTTGCCCGAGCTCGGCTCGAGGAGCGTCGCACCCGGTGTCAGACGCCCGTCGGCCTCGGCTTCGAGGATCATCTGGCGGGCGATGCGATCCTTGACCGACCCACCCGGGTTCTGCCCCTCCATCTTGGCGAAGAGGCGAACCGAGGGATTGGGCGACAGACGGCTCACGTCGAGCAACGGCGTGTTGCCGATCATGTCGATGACGGATGAGTAGACGGCCATGGCGATTCGAGGGTGCAGGCTACGGAGTCGTCGATCCTTCAGACCAACGTGAGTGGCAGTTCGACCACCTCGTCGCCGGTCATCCGAAACGCGCGGGTCGAGGGGATGTCCCGGCGGAGCGACACGATCACGTAGGTCCACCACGGCAACGCCATCATCTGGTCGGTCGGCGACGGGTACGGCTCGGTGTGGGTGTGGGAGTGCATGGTGCCGAGCACGTCGAGGCCCTCGGCGATCGCTTCGCCGGCGACCCGCTCGAGTTCGTCGTCGGTGATCGTGTAGAGCTTCGCGGAATGCGCCGCGTTGGTCGTCGGGACGAACCTGGCGATCAAGTCACCATCCGGCGGTCCGACCAGCAATCCACACGCTTCCTCGGGGAATCCGGCGAGCGCATGGGCGAGCATCTCGCTGTGGGCGCCGCGATCGAGCCGGAGTCCGGGGAAGTCCATGCGGGCCGATGGTACGCGACGGGTACTGTCCGGCATCTATGACGAAGGTCGAGGGACAGAGCACGATCGCGACGAACCGCGCCGCGCGTCATCAGTTCTTCATCGAGGACACCTTCGAGTGCGGGATCATGCTGCGCGGCTCGGAGGTCAAGTCGCTGCGCGAATCCAAAGTGCAGATCGCCGAGGCCTTCGGTCTGCTCGACGGCGGTGAACTGTGGCTTCACAACCTGCACATCGCGCCGTATTCGCACTCCCAGGCGCATTCGGGCCACGACCCGCTGCGTCGGCGGAAGCTCTTGTTGCACCGCCGCGAGATCGACCGCATCGCGGCGCGTCTCCAACAGGAGCGACTCGCGTTGGTGCCGCTGCGGATGTACTTCAAGGACGGCCGGGCGAAGGTCGAGATCGCCCTCGGCAAGGGCAAGAAGATGGCCGACAAGCGACAGGCGATCGCGCAGCGCGACGCGGATCGTGAGGCTCGGCGCGAGATCGGCCGCGCGCTGAAGCAGTGGTGAGCCCGCTCAGCCGGGCGGGGTGAGCGGAACCGTGGTTTGCAGGTCCTCCAACACCGGGCCCAACACGTCGGCCCACACCCGGTGCGCTCCGCTCCGCGAGACATGGACGCCGTCGCGGACGACCTTCAGGTAGTCGGCACGGCTGAGCCGGCTCGACCAGTCCGTCAGATCCACGACGGTGACGTCCCGCTCGCGTGCGAGGCGGTGGAGGAGTTCGGTGTAGCGATCCATCCGCTTGCGCCGTTTCGCCGCGACGTCGGGATCCATCTTCGGCGTCGGCCGCACGGGGTTGGTCACCACAACCCGTGAGGCACCCGCGGCCATCATGTAGTCGACGCTGGCGAGCAGTTCGCGGTAGATCGCCTCGTCGATGACCGGATCGCCCAGCGCTCGCCAGCGGTTGTCGCCCGTCAGCTTCCACGTGGTGAAATCCGCGGAACTCGCGACGATGACGGCCACGTCGACGTCGTAGTACTTGACGGTCGCAGCCCAGCGCACCAGCCGCGATCGACACTCCTCGGGTGGGAGGCCGTCAGGTACGAGGTTGCCCGGGTCGTTGTGGCCGCGCCGGCCGTCGACGAGCAGACCGCAGCCCAACGGCGAGTAGCCGGGGATGGCTTGAAACGCCGGGTGGGTGTCGGTGAACGCGTCGGAACCCAACCCGATGCTCAGCGCCGTCGAACCTCCGTAGAGCGCGACTCCGATGCGGCCGGCGTCCCGTATGACGGGCAGTGCGGGTTTGGATGCGGAGTCGTCGCTCAGAACGGCGAGCGCAGCGTCACGTCCGGCGGAGTCGTCAGCCGGGGTCGCCGCGGCAGCACCGAGCCCTCCTTCCGCGTTCGGCGTCGGCGGGCCGATCGTCGCCGGGTCTTGCCCGAGGATCGCCTGAGCCGCAGCGGGGTCGAGCGTGACGGCGAACTTGTCGCTCGCCGCGAGCTCGTCGATCGTCGGTTCATCGGCGACCGGTGGGACCGCAGCGGCGGCGACGATGCAGGCGATCACTCCGAACGCGAGGGTTGGGAACGCCACGCGCGCCTTGCCCCAGACCCGGCCGGCACGGCCCGGCGATCCCGGGAGCAGCGGCCGCTCGATCCCGATGAAGACGAGTGAGCCCACGACGAGCGAGACCGCGAACTCGACGGTGACCACCAGCCAGTGGGAGCGCTCGAGCATGTGCTCCCGCACGACCTGGTAGATGGGCCAGTGGAGCGCGTAGATCGACAGGGCGGCTCGACCCAACCAGCGCAGCGGTGCGACTCCCAACACGATGTTGACGAAACGGCCGCCGGAGAGGATGCCGCCGAACACCGCGACGACGGGGATCACGACCAGCGCCATCCCGCCGCGGTAGATCCACTGTCCCTCGCGTCCGATGGTCAGCATGATGGTCACCAATGCGATGAGCCCGAGGGCCCCCGCGCCCGACCACCGACGCGCACCACGCGGTGTCATGGCGGGGCCGAGTTGCTCCCATGCGACCGCGAGCGCGGCGCCGCAGAGAAACTCCCCGAAGCGAACGTGGGTGCCGTAGTAGACGGTGTCGGCGCCTTGGCGGACCACGAGCGGGGTGAGACAGCCGACGACGCCGAGGGCGCCCAGCACCGAGGCGGTGCGGATGGGCTCGGATGCGGACGGCCGCAACCTGCGAGCGAGCCAGGCGGCAGCCACGACCGCAACCGGGAGGAGCAGGAAGCACTGTTCCTCGGCGGACAACGACCAGAAGTGCTGGAACGCCGAGGGCGACTCGAAGAAGGCCCCATAGGAGCGCTCCTCGGCGATGAAACGCCAGTTCGACCATGAGAAGAGCACCGACAGGGTGTCGCCGAGCACCCGTCGGTGCGCGGTGGCACCGCCGTAGCGGTGGGAGACCCACACGGCGAGTGCGACGCCGAGGAGGGTGAGTGGGAGCAGGCGCCGCACCCGACGTGCCCAGAACTTTCCGAAGGACTGCCACCGGCTCGACCCCGGAGTGGCAGCGAGGCGGCGAACGGTCCGGGTGGACAGAAATCCCGCGAGCACGAAGAAGATCGTCATCCGGGCGAACCCGCCGCGAACCCAGCCGACCTCCGCGTGCCATGCCATCATGCCCGCGAGCGCGAGACCGCGGAGGCCGTCGATCGCAGCGGAACGGGCCGGCGCCTGGGCGTGGCGGGTCACGCCGACGGTCGAGTCCATGCCGTGCACAAGTATTGGCGACGGTGGGCCCGCGGCGGCGAATCTCGCGGTGTCCGGGGCGGCGAATCTCGCGGGGCCCGCGGCGACCTCGACACGAAATTCCCGCGCCGAGCCGATTCGGAACGGGGTACCCTGAGCGGCACATACGGGGCTGACTGGTTTCGACGTGGAGACCCGGAAGCCGCGCGTGCGACCCGAGTTGCTCAGACTCGCTAAACGGGGCAACCAAAAGAACCGCCAACGAGCAGTTCGCTCTCGCCGCCTGATCCGTCAGGAGGTATGAGAGTCATCGTGACCGGCAACGGCGCACGGGGCCAGATCACCGCAGCCCGGCAACAGAAGCGGTGGTGGACCGCAGGGAGAGACCGCTGACGGCGTGAAAGACCGCTGACCTCGGGGAAAGACCCGGCGGTGCCCTCCTCGTGGGGGCCACCCACCCGTGGGCGCGGTAGCCGTTGAGACCGCAGGACGGGGACGGTCGTATCACGCCAGGCAACCGCTTCGCGGACGGGAGTTCGATTCTCCCCAGCTCCACGATGAGATCCGCAGTCATCCTCCGATGGCTGCGGATCCCTTGTTTTTCAGGGCTTTCGAGAAGTGGCGTCCGCCGACATCCGCCATCATCCGCACCCGTTTCTGGAGCGTTACTCCCCCCGTTACTCCCCCCACCGCCTCCTCGGTGCGCTACCTTCGAGTCGCATCGGTTGCTCCCGCCGATCTCCGGGATGCCTCATTCGTCCGCTGGGAGGACGCATGCCCCGGAAGCCTCGACAGAAGCGCACCTACCTCGACGACGGCTCGATGTCGGTAGCTGCCAAGAACCCGAACGGCTCGGGCTCGGTGTACTACGAACCCCCTTCGGTCCGTCCCGACGGCCGCGAGCGGTCCGGACGCTGGCGAGCCACCTACACCGACAACGATGGGAAGACCCGTCGAGTCACTGCTCCTACCCGGAGCGAGGTGGAGGCCCGGCGAGACGAACGGATCCGCGAGCTCGATACGCCGGCGCCGAAGTCGAGCAAGTTCGACGCCGACACCACGGTGGCCGACTTGCTGGAGTGGTGGCTCGACAACGTCGCCCGCCACCATGTGAAGGTGTCGACGCTCGACAGCTACCGACGCTTCGCGAGCTACCTCACCGACGGGATCGGCACGGAACGGGT
>JAKOVA010000274.1 GCA_029782335.1 Actinomycetes bacterium
CCGGTCATCCGGCACTCGAGGCAGCCGACCGGCCGGTACAGGCGCTTGGGCTTCGGAGCTCGAAACGGCGCGATCAGTGCGCTCCATTCCTCGTCGGGCAACTCGTCGGCCGCCTGCTTGCACGAATCGCACAGCGTACGCACCAGCCGCTGCGCCATGACGCCGATCAGCGTGGCGTTGAGCAGGTAGGGCGGCACGCCCAGATCGAGCAGGCGGGTGACCGCGGACGGCGCGTCGTTGGTGTGCAGCGTCGACAGCACCAGGTGTCCGGTCAGGGCGGCCTGGATCGCCATCTCGGCCGTCTCGAGGTCGCGGATCTCGCCGACCATGACGATGTCGGGGTCCTGGCGCATCAGCGCGCGGATGCCGTCGGCGAAGCTGAGGTCGATTCCGTGCTGGATCTGCATCTGGTTGAAGCGCGGCTCGACCATCTCGATCGGGTCCTCGACGGTGCAGACGTTCACGTCCTCGGTCGCGAGCTGCTTGAGCGTCGTGTACAGCGTCGTCGTCTTCCCCGACCCGGTCGGCCCGGTCACCAGCACGATGCCGTTGGGCCGGGAGGTCATCGCCTCCCAGGTCGCGAGGTCGTCGTCGCCGAAGCCCAGTTCGGCGAAGTCGCGCACCAGCACCTCGGGGTCGAACACCCGCATCACCAGCTTCTCGCCGAACGCGGTCGGCAGCGTCGACAGGCGCAGCTCGATCTCGCGACCGTCGGCGTTGCGCGTCTTGATGCGCCCGTCCTGCGGACGGCGCTTCTCGATCACGTCCATCCGCCCGAGCAGCTTGATGCGGCTGGTCATCGCGGCGAACACCGACGCGGGCACCTGGTAGACGTTGTGCAGCACGCCGTCGATCCGGAAGCGGATCGAGCCGGCCTCGCGCCGGGGTTCCATGTGGATGTCGCTGGCGCGCTGCTCGAACGCGTACTGCCAGAGCCAGTCGACGATGGTGACGACGTGCTGGTCGTTGGCGTCCAGGCTGCGACCCGAGCGGCCGAGCTCGACCAGCTGCTCGAAGTTGTTCTGGTGCG
>JAKOVA010000291.1 GCA_029782335.1 Actinomycetes bacterium
CCGGTCAACGATGGAAGTTGGGGTCTTGGCCGGGGCGAAAAGGGAGTACCACGCACTCGCCTCATAGCCGGTAACGCCCGCCTCGGCGACGGTCGGGATGTCGGGAAGCTGGCTGATACGATTTCGTCCGGCGATCGCCAATGCCCGAAGCCTTCCGTCCTTGATGTACGGCAGGACCAAGGGAAGGTCGGCGAACATGAAGGCCATCCGGCCTGCAAGCAGATCCGGAAGCGACGCGGCGCTCCCCTTGTACGGAACATGCTGCACATCGGTGCCCGTCAGATGCTTGAACAGTTCACCGGCGAGATGTTGCGAAGCGCCGTTGCCACCCGACGCATAGTTGAGCTGACCGGGTTTCGCCTTCAGGATGGCGACGAGTTCAGCGACAGTCTTCGCCTCCAGGGACGGATGCACCACCAGAATCAGCGGAACGTTGGCAACTTGCGTAATCGGCGCAAAGTCGTTCACCGTGTCATAGGGCATCTTCGGGTAGATGAGGCTGTTCGTCGCATGGGTGCCGATGGAACCCATGACCAACGTGTGTCCGTCAGGCTCCGCGGTCGCGACGACTCCTGCGCCGATGTTGCCCCCCGCACCTGCCCGGTTCTCGACCACGAACTGCTTGTTCCAGGCCTGAGAAAGGCGCTCTGCTACCAGCCGGGCCAACTGGTCCGTTGACCCGCCTGGCGCGAACGGCACGATGATGCGCACAGGCTTCGTCGGGTAGTCCGCCGCCTGACCAAACGAAATCGTCGGCGCGATCGCAAGAAGCACAGCAGCGCATCCCGCGAGAGCCGACCTCATCAGTCGCTTCATCCTCGTCTCCTCTCCGCCCCTGGCCGGGGCCGTTATCTACCACGCCCGCATCGAATGCGGGGCCGGTGTCAGTGAACGCCAGCGATGACGGCCCCCTGATCCCTGAGCACCATCTGGAGGTCACGTACGGCGAGCTGGCGCACGTCGCGATAGCCTCGGTCGATGCACATCGCTGCCGCCGTTCCGACCGCCTGCCCCATTGCCATGCACGGCCCCATGGTGCGCGCCGTCCCCATGCCTTCACGCGTGGCCGACAGGCATCGGCCGGCGACCATGACGTTGTCGAGCCCCTTCGGGAGCAGACACTGAAACGGAATGTCGTACGAACCGCCATTACCGATCGCGATGCGCACCTGCTTCAGGCCGTCCTGGTGGATGTCGACGTGATGCGCGCCTTTCGCGACGCAGTCCGGATGCTTGCTGGCGCCAACGGCGTCCTCGAGGGTCAGGACGTAGTCCCCCATGATCCGCCGCGTCTCGCGGATCCCGATCCGCGGGGCGAGGCCCGCAAAGTGGGCATTCTCGAATCCCGGCATCTTGCGCTTCAGGAACTTCACGCACCCCCACACCTGCTCCATCAGAGTCGACATCGTGGCGCTGACCTTCGCCGCGTCCATGCCGACGATGTTTTCCGCCACGCGCGTGGTATTGACGCAGACTTCCTTTCGCGCGACCGACGTCGGCATGATCATGATCAATGCCGTCGGAGCGAGTTCACCATTCTCGATCGCCGACCTGAGAAATGGCCCGTCGCTCTTGAAGAACAGCGATGGCTGGCCCTGCTTGTAGAGTTCCATCGCGAGCTGCGAATCGGTGCGCCCCGCTCGGATGTAGTCGCTCTCGCCGACAGCGAGCGATTCGGGGTTGTCGCGTCCGAACGCGAGGAACGGTTCGTTCTCGACGTTGCTCATCCGGAACATGAGCGACAGCGGCTGCAGTTCACCATCGGGGGCGCCAAGCTCATACGGCGCGCCAGCCATCACGGCCAGGTCGCCGTCGCCCGAGCAATCCAGGAAGTAGTCAGCTGTCACGAGCGTGCGGCCGTTCTTGTTGACGGCGACCAGCCCCGTCACTCGCCCTCCGTCAACCACGACATCTTCGGCAAGCGTATACAGCCATGGGGTCACTCCGTAGCGCGCCAGGAGGCGCACGACGGCGATCTTCATGACTTCGGGGTCGACGCAGACGTAGCAGATGAGACGGTAGTCATGGATCGGTCCGATGAAGCCGTCCATCGCGCGGCAATCGTCCAGCAACTCGTCCGAGATGCCTCCGACGACATACTCGCCGCGGGCGTTCAGCAACCCATCGATCGACATGCCGCTCAGCAGTTCGCCGCCA
>JAKOVA010000296.1 GCA_029782335.1 Actinomycetes bacterium
GCAGGATTCTGGGGGCGGCTCGCGCGCGAGCACCTCGTCTGGCACAAGCCGTTCTCGCGCGCGCTCGATGATTCGAACGCGCCGTTCTTCAAGTGGTTCGCCGACGGCGAGCTGAACGTCTCCTACAACTGCCTCGACCGCCATCTCGGCACGCCGGTCGAGAACAAGACGGCGATCATCTTCGAGGCCGACGACGGCACCGTCACGCGCGTCACCTACCGCGAGCTGCACCAGCGCGTGAGCCGCTTCGCCAATGCGATCAAGGCGCTCGGATACAAGCGCGGCGACCGGTCCATCATCTACCTGCCGATGTCGATCCATGGCGTCGTCGCGATGCAGGCCTGCGCGCGGCTCGGCATCACGCATTCGGTGGTCTTCGGCGGCTTCTCGGCCAAGAGCCTGCACGAGCGCATCATCGACGTCGGCGCGACGCTCGTCATCACCGCCGACGAGCAGGTGCGCGGCGGCAAGCGCGTGCCGCTGAAGGACGCCGTCGACGAGGCGTTCGCGCTGGGCGGCTGCGACGCGGTGCGCAAGGTCATCGTCTACCAGCGCACCGGCGAGGGCGCGAAGATGCAGGCGGGGCGTGACATCACCTGGGACCAGGCGCTCGAGGGCCAGTCCGCCGACTGCCCGCCCGAGTGGGTCGACGCCGAGCATCCGCTGTTCGTGCTCTACACGTCGGGTTCGACCGGCAAGCCCAAGGGCGTGCAGCATTCGTCGGCAGGCTACCTGCTGGGCGCGGCGCTGTCGGTGAAGTGGGTGTTCGACCTCAAGCAGAACGACATCTTCTGGTGCACCGCCGACATCGGCTGGGTCACCGGCCACAGCTACATCGCCTACGGGCCGCTGGCGTGCGGCGCCACCCAGGTGGTGTTCGAGGGCATCCCGACCTATCCGAATCCTGGCCGGTTCTGGGAGATGATCGACCGCCACAAGGTCAACATCTTCTACACCGCACCGACCGCGATCCGTTCGCTGGTTCGCGCGGGCGAGACTTCGCCCGACCACCATCCGAAGAAGTACGACCTGTCGTCGCTGCGGCTGCTCGGCTCGGTCGGCGAGCCGATCAACCCCGAAGCGTGGATGTGGTACTACGAGAACGTCGGCCGCACGCGCTGCCCGATCGTCGACACCTGGTGGCAGACCGAAACCGGCGCCATCATGATCTCGCCGCTGCCGGGCGTGCATGCGCTGAAGCCGGGCTCGTGCACGATGCCGCTGCCGGGGGTGGCCGCGACGATCGTCGACGAGACCGGCAACGAGGTCGAGAAGGGCAAGGGCGGCTTCCTGGTCATCACGAAGCCCTGGCCGGCGATGATCCGCACGATCTGGGGCGACCCCGAGCGCTTCCGCAAGAGCTACTTCCCGGAAGACTTCAAGGGACGTTACTACCTGGCGGGCGACGGCGCGAACCGCGATCTCGACGGCTACTTCTGGATCATGGGCCGTATCGACGACGTGCTCAACGTCTCGGGCCACCGGCTCGGAACGATGGAGATCGAGTCGGCGCTGGTCTCGCATCCGCTGGTCGCCGAAGCGGCCGTGGTCGGGCGTCCCGACGAACTGACCGGCGAGGCGGTCTCGGCCTTCGTCGTGCTCAAGCAGGCGCGGCCGACCGGCGAGGATGCGGCGAAGGTCGCGAAGGAGCTGCGCGACTGGGTCGGCAAGGAGATCGGCCCGATCGCCAAGCCGAAGGACATCCGCTTCGGCGACAACCTGCCGAAGACCCGCTCGGGGAAGATCATGCGCCGGCTGCTGCGGGCGCTGGCCAAGGGCGAGTCGATCACGCAGGACGGGTCGACGCTGGAGAACCCCGCGATTCTGGAGCAGTGGAAGCACACGCGTTGAGGTGGGGAGGCGCGGGCCGCCAGCCGGCGGTCTGCAACGCGAGCGGGCGGACGACGGATCCGCTCGCCAGTCTGAGGGGGAGGCGCAGGGCGTGCTGAGCGTGGTGATCGTGCTCAAGGGGCTGGTCGAGTTCGCCGGGCTGCTGATCCTCGGCCAGGGGCTCGTCTTCCTGATGAGCTTCGGCAAGCACGAGCGGAATCCCGTCTATCGGGCCATTGCCTTCCTCACGTCGCCGATCACGCGCGCGGTGCGTCGGATCACGCCCGCGTTCGTCGTGGACCGGCACGTGCCGGCGGTGGCGCTCTTCCTCCGGTTCTGGATCTGGGTGGCGCTGATCGTCGCCAAGGTCCGGCTGCAGGGGGCCGGCCGACGTGG
>JAKOVA010000001.1 GCA_029782335.1 Actinomycetes bacterium
TGCGTCCTGCCGACGCGGCGCCGTAGTTGTTGCCGAAGTGGCCGACACCGACGGCGATCCCGCCGCCGAGGATCCCGCCCACCGCAGCGGCCAAGGCACCCCACTTCAGCCATCCGAGCATCGAGGTCACCAGCGCGGCCCCGGGCATCGAGCTGTCCGGGGCGGGGTCCGGCACCTGGGCCATCGCGTTCGTGGCGGTGATGGCCAGCGTCACCGCGATGGTGGTCACGGAGGTGACCACCTGTGCTGTTCGGTTCTTCACGTTGCCTCCAGGGCTCTGCAAGGCACGCCCGTTGCGCGCTCTCCCTAGACACACCCACCCCCCAAACAGGCGCCGGTCCCCAGATTCCCGAAATTGGGTGACCGCCGACGAGTTGGGGGTGGGGACGTGAGGTATGAGCATCAAGGCCCTGGCCATCGGCGGCGCAGCCCTCGGAGGCCTCCTCACCCTCGCCACGCTCCCCGCGGTCATCGCTCCGACGGCCGGCTACACCGGCACGAGCTGCGGAGCGACCATCGGCGGCCCTGTCGAGGTCATCCAGGCGACGATCCGGCAGCTCGAATCTGGGGGCGACTACACGGCCCGGGCCCCGGGCTCGTCAGCGTCAGGCGCCTATCAGTTCATCGACTCGAGCTGGGCCGGCTACGGCGGTTACCCCCGTGCGTACCTGGCCCCACCGGCTGTTCAAGACGCCAAGGCCGCCGAGTACATCGGCTCGGTCCTTGCCGCCAACAGCGACGACGTCACGACCGTGCCCGTCGCCTGGTACATCGGGCATGTCCCGCCTGCCGGATCATCCGAATGGGACATCGTGCCTTCGCCCGGCGCCGGCAATCGACTCACGCCACGCGAGTACCAGGCCAAGTGGATGGACGTCTACCGCGCCAAGCTCGCCGAACACAGCGGCGGAGCTCCCGACACAGCGGACGCCACTGAACCGGCGGCGAGCACCTGCACCGGTGGCTTCGGCGAGCCGCTTCCCGGCGGGTGGTCGCTGCCCGGACCGCGCGAGGTACTCGACGCAACGGCGGGCGAGATCGACGACCCCCACCACGACTACGCCGCCTGGGATTGGCCCGTCCCCACCGGGACGCCCATCTACGCGATCCGAGGCGGCAACGTCACGTCCCTGACGACCTACCCGCACAACTGCTACGGGCAGGCCAACTGCGAAGCCTGCGGGCTCGGAGTCGTCATCACCGACGAGCAAGGCGTCCAGTGGACCTACTGCCACGGCTCGGCTCATCGCGTGAACCAAGGCGACACTGTCGCTGCAGGGCAACAGATCCTCGACTCCGGCAACAGCGGTAACAGCAGCGGTCCCCACCTCCACCTCGGCATCCGCACCAACGGCGTGGCCCGATGCCCCCAGCCGCTGATCGCCTCCCTTTACGACCACGGCGTCGGACTCGACCCCGCGTCCCTGCCGACGTCGGGATGCAGCTACTGATGAACGCTGACCTGATCGTCCAGCCGATCGACGTGATCCGCGCTGCCGTCGAGACCCTTGCCGCGGGACTGGGCGGAGGCGAGGTGTTCAGCCCCGAGCGTTGGGACCACTCGGTCACGACGCTGGCGCGCTGTCACGATCAGGTCGGCGGCGACACCCGGCGCCAGCTCTACGCTGCTTTCGGTGCTGCTGCTGAGCCACGAGGCGAGGGCAGCGTTGCTGTTCACCTCGAGGCGCTCTCTCATGAACTTCTGAGAGCGGGCGCGTTGGGTGATGAAGGCTTCCGTTGACCTAGGCGTCCCCCCGGCGCGGGATCTGCGCATGCCTGCCCCGTAGGCGCCGAACCGAGGCGTACCGGGGGCCCTCCATCTCCTGGTTGCTGAGGTGGGGCGCCCGATGTAGCCTGGTCCCTGCCCCGGATCCCTTATTAGATCTAGTCGGACACCGGTGCCTATGGAGAGCCCCATATGGGGCTCTCCGCTTCCCTTTTAGCTATCCAACCCATATGAGAAAGGACGTTCTGTGGAACGTTTTGCATTGCTCGTTGACGCGGGCTACTTCTTCGCAGCCGGCGCTGAGGCGGCCTTCGGCTCCGGGGTTCCCCGGCGTGAGATTCGTCTCGTCGATCCTGAACGGGCGGTTCAGGATCTGCATGAGCAGGCGGCTGCACTATGCGGCGATCTCCAGCTGCTGCGCGTCTACTGGTACGACGCCATGCCCGGTCCGTCGCTGTCGCTGGAGCAGTCGGAGCTCGCTCTTCAATCGGGTCTGAAGCTTCGTCTCGGCGTGCTGAACAACGTCGGCCAGCAGAAGGGTGTCGACTCCCTTGTCGTGACTGACCTGATCGAGCTCGCGCGCAACCGAGCCGTGGTGGACGCCGTGCTCTTGTCAGGCGACGAAGACCTGCGTGTAGGCGTCCAGATTGCCCAGTCATTCGGGCTCCGAGTTCATCTCTGGGGCGCCGGCAACACGGCGCAGAACGTAAGTCGCTCGCTCCGAATGGAGGCCGACAGCTTCGCAGCGATCGACGATGAGTGGTTCGTTCGCTGCTTCGAGCACGTCCCGGCTCCGCGTGCTGAGAACGGAACGGGCTACGAGCCAAGCGTCTTTCTCGAGTCTGTTGAGGGCGAGTCCCTGCAGTCCGCTGCGGATCGGGTATCCCGCGAGCTCCTCTCGGATCTGGATGCCAGAGGAATCGAGCAGCTCGTAGCCGTCTTCAACATCGGGCAGAACGTGCCGTTGGAGTACGACCGCCGACTGATTGGAGCGACCGCGCGTGTCATGGGAGGGACGCGATTCTCGCCTGCAGAAATGCGGGAGATTCGCGGCGTGTTCGTCACGGTTGTCCATCAGCTGGCAGAGCAGGCTGTCGGAGACGTGGAGGAGTCGGCGTGACGATCTCGACTGACGACAGCATTGGGCGCCAGCTCGTCTCGATCGCGCTCGCCGGCGCTGGCCTGACGCTTCTCGCCGCTTCACCGACCGTGAGCATGGTCCCTTGGTCGCGGTTGGGCTCGTCGCTTGATTGGGCCGTGCGGGTCCTCCGAAGCAGGTGAGGTCGGCGTCGCGGCCACGCTGCTTCTGTGAGCGCAACGGACTGACGGTTCAGGTCGCAACAATTCGATTCCGCAGAGTGACCTTGAGTTCGTGGGCGCAGGCCTGTGGGAACCTGCCACCGAGGTGCCGATCAGGGATGCGCCGAGCTTCTGCGCCGAATGAGGTGCGCTCAGGTCCAGCGCTGAGTATTCATCGTCAGCGACAACCTGCCGCTGGTGAGCGAGTCGTAGAGCTCGGCCGTGCCGGGCGACGGCGTCGACTCAAGGTCGTCAAGGTAGTCAGTCAGCTCGCGGTAGGCGGTGCGCACTGCGGTGGCGTTGCCGGCGGCGTTCTCTATTCGCATCCGTGCTCGATAGAGCACCTCATTGCCCGGAAGGCCTCGTAGGCCCTGCATGACGGCGTAGCGGGCGGTGTCGATGTCGTCGGCGAGCAGCGACAGCTCGACTAGCCAGGTGGCGGTGTCCTCGATGAGCCGCTCGGCGTCGTGGGCGTACTGGTTGACCCGGGCCCACTCGTATCCGTCGGCGGCGAACGGCGGCCCGTGCACAAGGGTGAGGCCGGCCCTGAGCAGACCCGCGGCCTCTGACGAGGACACGTCCCGTGCCCGGTCGTAGAGCTCGCGTAGCAACGCGATGTCGGTCATGACGCCGGCGGCGAGCCGGTAGGTGTTCTGCCGGCGGTCGGCGGTGGCCAGGATCGGTTCACCGTCCCACTCGCCGAGCTGCTTGCGGGTTCGGCCGACCATGTTCCAGATGGTGCGGGGAACGACAGCCTCGCCGCCCCAGACGGCCTCCTGAAGGTCCTCTTGGCGAACGGGCCGCCCGAGGCAGGCCATCACGGCGACCACGATCATCTCCCGGCGCCCCATGGCCGGGCCGTCGACGATCGTCGGCTCGCCGAGGAGGCGCACCAGGAGCCGCGGCTGCGTGGGCTCCCAGTCGTCGTCGAGGGGCATCGACTCGGCCAGCACGACGGGTTCCCGCAGATCGATCTCCTCTGCCGGCAGCCCGTGGTCCTCCGCTGGCACATCGACGGCGGTGTCGAACTCGTCCTGGCGCACATCGACCTCGAGGTGCCCGGGTTCTGGGGCGGTCGGTGGGGGCGAGGGTGCGACGTCGACCTCGGCCGGCGGGTTGGTGATGTCATCGAGGAGCTGGGCCAGAGCGGAGCTGGTCTCGGCGTCGACGCCGGCTACGTGGAAGGAGAGGCCGAGTGGTTCGAGTCGCGCTGAGCCGTCAGCCTCGATGTGGAGGTGCGACTCGCTGCCAGGCAATTCACCGTTTGCGATGACCGCGACCCCTCGCCTTGGGCGGGCGATGGACGTGAGGTCAGAGGCGGCAGCCGGTGCGCCCGTGAGCATCACGGCGACCTCGACGGGAAGCACCGGGCTGTCGAAGAGTCGGTAGGCGAAGGTCGAGCTGCAGCCGATCTCGTCGAGCCTTCGCTGAAGGTCGGAAGCGAGAGCGGCGACTCGTTGCCTGGCCGTGCGCTCGTCGTCAACGCGTACTCGCGGGAGTTGGTCGACGGCGGCGAGGTCGATCGCGCCCGGCGTCAATACGACCGTGGCATCGGCGAGCTCGTCGCCGGCGCCGAGCTCGAGGACGATGGACCGGAGGAACCTGTCGATTGCGTGTCGGTCGCCCGTGATGCCGAGGGAACCGAGTCCTTCGAGGTCGAGCATGAGCTGGCGGCCGTTGCGCTGGCCGACGGTGACGAGGCCGGCGATCAGCGCTGGTCGGTCGGCGGAGGGCACGGGCGCGTCGGGGTCGTAGAGCAGCCGCCATGCCCAAGCGCCGGGGACGGCCTCCCATGGAGCGGGTGCGTTGGGGAACGGACGGTCCCACAGCAGCTCGAGGCCGGAGTCGG
>JAKOVA010000013.1 GCA_029782335.1 Actinomycetes bacterium
CGATCGAGGGGGACGATCCAGCGGTTCAACAGCGCGGCAGGCGACATTGCCTGCCGTCCGAAGTCGTCGATCACCAGTACCCCGTTGTTCGCCTTGAACTGGAGCGGCGCCAGATACACCCCGGTGTCGCGGTCGAGCACCAGGTCGAGCATGCCGCCGTGCAGCTCGCCGCCGGTCACCACCGCCGGGCGGGCACACGCCACCCACCGTCGGTCCAGCCCGGCGGGCTGCTCGTCGATCGGCTCGTGGATGGTCGGATCGAACACCGAGATGATCTGACCGTCGACCTCAACGCAGTGCGGAACCAAGACGACGTCGTTGTACGCACGCACGACCCGCTCCGCGATGCTGCTCTTGCCGGTACCGGGCGGGCCGTAGAGGAACATCGCACCCTGCCCGTGGATCGCCGGGCCGAGGTGATCCAGCAGCGTCGGGGAAATCACGAGATCGGAGAACGACGCTGCGAGCAGCTCGCGATTGAGATGCAGGCTCGGCCGCTGCGCACGCACGACCGCCGAGTACAGCGCCAGCGGTACCGGCATCGGCCCCGAGTAGCGGCACTCCCTGGAGCGGATGGTCACGTGCTCGCGGCCGGCTTCGGTGATCGCCACCCGGTACACCCGGCCGTCGAGACCGTCGAGTTCGAGCAGCTTCCGCTCCCGCAGCGATCCGACCAGGCCGTCGATCACGTTGATCGACACGTGGAGTCGCTCCGCAAGCTCGGTCATGGGAGCACGGCCGACGAGGGCGGTGCGCCGCAACAGGAGATCCTCCATGAGCGCCATCGGCAACCCGAGGCCGTCGGCCCGCAGGGGCGTGCGAATATCAGGAATCTCGTCAGCAGTCGCGTCCATGGATGCTCATCCATCGGCCGAATCCACCCGACGGTGTAGCAATGACCAAAACGTGCGTGTCCCTCGCGGTAATCAGCCTGTGTCTTGTCGCGCTCGCCGCCTGTGGTGACGGAGACCCGAACGCGCTCAATCCCCGTGGCGCTGACCCCGCGACGTCGTCGTCCCGACGCGCCGCCGACGCTGCTTCGACAGGAACCGACGCAGGCTCAAGCGGCACCGCATCCACCGATGCGTCCGACTCCCGCTCCCCCGGCGGTTCCGACGACCGCGCGACCGGCCGTGGGGCCGACGACTCGACAGCACCGGACGGCGGCTCAACAGCAGCCCCCTCCGGCAACTCCGCCGGGCCTGCGACTCCCGGCGACGACGGGCTCAGCGCCCTCGACGGCACCGTTCGAATCGCGAATTTCTACGTCGACGGTTCCGGAGCAGGAGCCAAGGTCGACGCCTACTGGGGCCTCGATGCCCGACCCGAGCGACGCATCGCGACCGTCGGGTACGGCCGCATCAGCGAGTCGGTGCCCGCACGAGGTACCACCCAGATCGGCGAGGACGGCTCGCCACCCCAGCTGACGATCTCCTTCTTCCCCACCGGCAGACGGGCATCCACCGAGCGCATCACGGTCGCTCATGTCGACTACGACGGACCCTTCCAGGCGATTGTCGAGTTGAGCTGGGGCCGCAGTTACACGACGCCGACCCCCGACGGGCTCCGGCCCGCCGCCACCCAGGTGATCCGCATCGATCAGGTCGGCACGCTCGCAGGCGCCGATGCTGTGGTGATCGTCAACAACCTCGGGACCATGGCGATCGGCGACGGCACCCCGCTCCAGGTCGGGCCCGTGACCGGGTGCAACAGTTGGACCCGCATCTCTGACGACTTCGAGAACGGCAACGGCGGCGAGAGCACGTTCGTCGCACCGGCGGGGTCGGTCAACGTCTCGGCGTTCACCGCTGCCTGCAAGCCGGCATCGACCCCGCAGCGCATCGAATTCGCTGCAGGAGATCGGGCGATCGTCTTCGTCTACGGAACCGCAGCCGCCAACCGCCGGCTCCTCGTGTTCAAGCTGGATCGCTAAACGGTCCTCGAGGAGCCGGCGGCAGGCCAGCGTTAGACCGCAACCGAGATCTCACCGTCGACCGAGTCGACGTGCGCCGTGTCCCCGTCGCTGATCTTGCCCTCGAGGATCGCTACGGCGAGCTGATCGCCCAGCTCACGCTGGATCAGCCGCTTCAGGGGTCGAGCGCCGAAGATCGGGTCGTACCCGTTCGCTGCGAGCGTCGCCCGTGCGGCGTCGCTGACTTCCAGGGTGATTCGCCGATCGGCGAGACGGCGGCTGAGCACGTCGAGCTGGATGTCGACGATGTGCGCCAGGTCCTCGGGGCTGAGGGCCCGGAACGTGACGATCTCATCGAGGCGGTTGATGAACTCCGGGCGGAAGAAGTCCTTCGGGTCGCCCTGGAGGTTGGACGTCATGATCAGCACCACGTTGGTGAAGTCGACCGTCCGGCCCTGCCCGTCGGTCAAACGACCATCGTCGAGCAGTTGCAGGAAGACGTTGAACACGTCCGCATGGGCCTTCTCCACCTCATCGAGCAGCACCACCGCGTACGGCCGGCGGCGGACCGCCTCGGTGAGCTGCCCACCTTCGTCGTAGCCCACATAGCCCGGCGGAGCGCCGATCAGGCGGGACACCGAGTGCTTGTCCATGTACTCGGACATGTCGATCCGAACCATCGCCCGCTCGTCGTCGAAGAGGAACTCGGCGAGGCTCCGCGCGAGCTCCGTCTTGCCGACGCCGGTGGGGCCGATGAAGAGGAAAGAGCCGATCGGGCGGTTGGGATCCGACAGACCGGCACGGCTGCGGCGGATGGCGTTCGCCACCGCGTTGACGGCCGCGTCCTGGCCGACGACCCGCTCGTGGAGCACCTCCTCGAGGCGCAACAGCTTGTGCATCTCGCCTTCCATGAGGCGCGAGATCGGCACGCCCGTCCAGCGAGAGACGACCTGTGCGATGTCTTCCTCGTCGACCTCCTCCTTGAGGAACTTCCGCTCGGACTGGATCTCGGCCAGGCGGGTCGAGGCAGCCTCGACCTCCCGCTCGATGACCGGCAGGTGGCCGTAGCGGATCTCCGACGCACGGGTCAGGTCGCCCTCGCGCTCGGCGAGGTCGGCCTCGGCCCGCTTCTGGTCGAGCCGCTCGTTGAGCTCCTGGATGTGGGTGATCTGCTCCTTTTCCGTCTGCCACTGCGCCTTCATGCCGCCGATCTGCTCCTGCAGGTTGGCGAGCTCCGAGTCGAGGGCATCGAGCCGTTCCTTGGACGCCGCGTCGCTCTCCTTGGCGAGCGCTACCCGCTCGATCTCGAGCGAACGGATCCGACGATCGACGACGTCGATCTCGGTCGGCATCGAGTCGATCTCGATGCGGAGGCTCGACGCGGCCTCGTCGACGAGGTCGATGGCCTTGTCGGGGAGGAACCGGCCGGTGAGGTAGCGGTCGGAGAGCACCGCGGCGGCAACGAGGGCGGCGTCTTGGATGCGGACGCCGTGGTGCACCTCGTAGCGCTCCTTGAGGCCCCGCAGGATCGAGATGGAATCTTCCACCGACGGCTCGCCGACGTACACCTGCTGGAAGCGGCGCTCGAGGGCAGGGTCCTTTTCGATGTGCTTGCGGAACTCATCGAGCGTCGTCGCGCCGACCATCCGCAGCTCGCCGCGGGCGAGCATCGGCTTCAGCATGTTGCCGGCGTCCATCGCGCCCTCGCCCGTCGCGCCTGCCCCCACAACGGTGTGCATCTCGTCGATGAAGGTGATGATCTCGCCGTCGGAATCCGCGATCTCCTTGAGGACGGCCTTGAGCCGCTCCTCGAACTCGCCTCGATACTTCGCACCGGCGACCATCGACCCGAGATCGAGGGCGATGAGGCGCTTGTTGCGCAGGGAGTCGGGCACGTCGCCGGCGATGATGCGCTGCGCGAGGCCCTCGACCACCGCCGTCTTGCCGACCCCGGGCTCGCCGATGAGGACCGGGTTGTTCTTCGTGCGCCGGCTGAGCACCTGGATGACCCGGCGGATCTCGTCGTCACGGCCGATGACCGGGTCGAGCTTCTGGCGGCGCGCCTCTTCGGTGAGGTCGCGGCCGTACCGCTCGAGCGCCTGGTACTGGTCCTCGGGGTTCTGGGAAGTCACCCGATGGGAGCCGCGCACCGCTTGGAGCGCTGCGAGCACCTCGTCACGTGACACCCCCGGCACCCTCGGCTGGGGTCGGTCCACGTCGGCGTCGAGCAGCGCCAAGAAGATGTGCTCGGTCGAGAGGTAGTCGTCGTTCATCGACGCCCTCGTGCGATCCGCAGCGTCGAGCACGGCCGCGAGGTCCTTGCCCATGCGGGTCTCACCGCCGTACGCCTTGGGCAACGACTCCACGGCAGCCGCCGCGTGGTTGCGCA
>JAKOVA010000052.1 GCA_029782335.1 Actinomycetes bacterium
TCTCGCTGTCGCACCTCTGGGGGGCGAGTTCGTCGACCCGAGTGTTGCGGCGGCGCTCATCGTCGATTCGAGCGAGGTGTGAACGCCGGGGCGCGAGCTCGGGACAGGACGCGTCGTCGGAGCGGGAGCGGGTGTGGCCGTCGTCGGGTCGGCGTTACCGGAGGGGCCCCAGGTTCCGTCCGGGCGGCGAGCCCATCCCGATGGTGGGCTCACCGGGCCGTGTGCGACGTTGGGGTGCGTCTCGGGCGGATACCAACGGCCGTCTTTGGCGCGCCACCATCCGTCGATCGGGATGTCGCTCACCGTCGACCCCGCAGGTCGGTCGGCGCAGCGGTGCGTGCGGCGAGGGGAAGGTCCGTTCTGGGGATTCGGATCACGCTGTGATTCTGGTCGAGCTGAGCGCTCGAGAACACGACCGGTCGTCCCGCTCAGGCGCTGCGACCCTCGACAGCCGGGCGTTCGAGCCCGGAGGTGACACCGGGGGCACGCGCCAATCGGGCCTTCCAGGTTGCGTGTTCCGCGACCGCCGCCGCGAAACGCGCCTGACGGATCGCCACTCGACCCTTCGGCCGGGCCTCGGCAGCGTCCGACGGCGCGGCGAACTGTGCCTCGATGCCGTCGCGAATGATCTCGATCGCGTCGGCTTTCAACTGGGAGACCCGAGACGGCGTGAGTTGCAGATACTCGGCGAGCTCGTCGAGCGAGCGTCCCTCGAGGTAGTGGCCGACGACGATGAGGCGGAGTCGCTCGGGCAGCGAATCGAGCGCGGCGCGGACGTAGCCCTTCAACTCTCGTTGCTCCAGCAGTTCCTCGATCGTCGCCTGGGTGTGGTCCGCGACCTCGACGCGGGCATCATCCCCGGAGCTCTGGTCGAGCGATCCGACGCCTCCGCGGCGCACCGCGCTCCTCGACATTCGCAACTCGTCGACCTCGATGCCCATCGCCTCGGCGACCTCGTCGTCGCCGGGGACCCGCCCGAGCCGATGTTGCAGCGAGTTCGTGGTGATGCCGGCTTCTCGAACGGTCTCACGAACCTTGCGGGGCACCCAATCCTGCGAGCGCATCAGATCCAGCACCGCGCCGCGGATCCGCCGGGCGGCGAAGGGAGCGAAGGGGATCGCTCGCTCGAAGTCGTAACGCAACGCGGCCTCGGTCAGCCCGAGGCGGCCGGCCGCTCGGAGCTCCTGGCGCTCGATGTGGGAGGGGAACGATCCGGATGTCCGACGAACGACGTGATCGACGAGCGACAGATGGTCGCGGATCAGTGCTTCGCGCCGGGCCTCCATCACACCTCCTCGTTGGGTCCCGGAGATCCATCGGACGCGACCGCCCGGATGTGAGCGGACTCAGCGGAGGAAGTCCAACAGCGTGGTCTGGAGCATGCGCCCCGCGACGCCGAGCGCGCTCTGGTAGGCGAGTTCCTTCGCCTTGAGCGTGACGGTCGCCTGCGCGAGATCGATGTCCTCCAGTTCGCTGATTCGGCCGGTCAGCTCCTGATCGCGGACTTTCGCCGCGCTCCGGAGTCCCTCCAGCTGGTTCAACCGCGAGCCGAGCTCGGTCTGCACGCGTTGGACCCGGGTGGTGGCGGTGTCGATCGCGTCGAGCCCGCCGGCGAGCGTGGTGGCGTCGCCCGACTGCACCGCCGTCGCGAGGGCGTCGAGCACCTGGAAGAGATCACCCGCCATCGGGTCGGTGGAGTTGTGGGCGCCGTAGAGCTCCGGGCCGGTGCGGGTGACGGTCATGGTCACCCCCGACGCAACCGGTGTGCTGACCGAGCCCGCGTCGCCGAGATAGGTGCCCGAGGAGTCGTAGGCCGGCCCCGCAGCCGTTCCCGCGAGGATCGAACGGCCCCCCACCTGGCTCGCCGCGGTCGACAGCAACGACTCGCGAACCTGGCGGAGCTGATCGGCGATGGCGCCGCGGGCGGTGGGGTCGGCGGCACCGGAGGTCGCTTGGATCACGAGCGAACGGGCCTGGCTCAACAAGTCGACGGATTCGGCGGTCACCCGATCGGCCGCGTTCAGCCAGTCCGTTGCCCGCTCCGCGTTGCGGGCGAGTTGTTGCGAGCGGCGCAGTTCGGCACGGTTGCCGATGCTGATCAGCGATGCGTGCGGGTCGTCCGATGCAATCTGAATCCGCTTGTTCGTCGCCATCTGACCCTGGATCGTTGTCAGGGAGCGTTGCGCGTCGGCGATGTCGCGCAGCATCAACATCGACGTGCTGTTGGTGGTGACGCGGGAGGTCATCGACCCACCGTCCCGGTCCGGTTGATCAGCACGTCGA